>JAHZJB010000155.1 GCA_022601135.1 Actinomycetes bacterium
CGGCTACAACGAGGACGAGGTCGACGCGTTCCTCGACCTCGTCGAGAACGAGCTGTCCCGTCTCATCGAGGAGAACAGCGATCTCCGCCAGCGGGTGGCGGAGCTGGACCGGGAGCTCGGCTCGGGGCGCTCCGGCGTCGCTCAGCCGACGCAGGCGATGCCAGTCTATGAGGCGGAGCCCGAGCCCGCATCGCCACCTCCGCAGGCGGCGCCGCCCCCGCCGCCCGCGGCCCCGGGCGAAGAGCAGCACCTGCGCGCCGCCAAGGTGCTCGCCCTGGCCCAGGAAACCGCCGACCGGTTGACCGGCACCGCGCGGGCCGAATCCGACAAGATGCTCGCGGACGCCCGCGCGCAGGCCGACGCGATGGTCACCGAGGCGCGCGAGACCGCCGACGCCACCGTTGCGGAGGCCCGGCAGCGCGCCGACGCCATGCTCGGCGATGCGCAGACCCGGTCCGAAACGCAACTGCGCCAGGCTCAGGAGAAGGCCGACGCACTGCAGGCCGATGCCGAGCGCAAGCACGCCGAGATCATGGGCACCATCAACCAGCAGCGGACCGTCTTGGAAGGCCGTCTCGAACAGCTGCGCACATTCGAACGTGAATACCGGACACGGTTGAAGACCTACCTCGAGTCGCAGCTCGAGGAGCTGGGTCAGCGAGGCTCAGCCGCACCCGTCGACTCCGGTGCCAACAACGAAGCCGGGTTCACCCAGTTCAACCGGGGCAACAACTAGTCACGTGCACCTCCGACCCACACCTGACGGGGTAGACCTATGTTGATCGTTGCGCTCGTGATGGCCGTCGTCGGCCTCGCGGCACTCGTCACAGCCATCATCACGAGCAACGAGCTCATCGCCTGGGTGTGCATCGCCGCGAGCGTCATCGGGGTGCTGCTGTTGATCATCGACGCGCTACGAAGCCGTTCCCAGACTGACGAGGGTGACGGCCCAAAGGGTGAGGACCACGTCGAGGCAGCCGCTGGGACCGACGTTGTCTACGACGAGGACTATCCCGAGGAAGCTCCGGTCGCCGCGGGGCACGAAGATGCCACCGCGTTCACGCCGACCGAAGACGCGGGGGAGCCGGCCGGAAACGACGGCACGAAGAGTTGAGCTCGCGGCTCATCGGTTGAGGTCGGTCGCTGGGCTCTCTGCGGTGGGAGTGGCGAGCAAAGCTCGCACCTCGTCGTCGCTGACCTGGTGGAAATCCTCGAAGGCCTCTCCGACTGCCGCAAAATCGGCGGGCGTCGTCAAGCACACCACCTCGTCGACATCCTTGCGTAATTCCCGGCAGGCCGAATCGGGCCCCACCGGCACCCCCACGATGATCCGCGTCGCGCCCGCTTGCCGCACCGAGCGTGCCGCAGCGGCCATGCTGGCCCCGGTGGCGATCCCATCGTCGACCAGAATCACGGTTTGCCCGGCCAGCTTCAGTGGACCTCGATCGCCACGGTAGGCCTGCTCGCGTCGGTCCAGTTCCGCGGTCTCGCGGGCCATGACCTCGCGGACCTGGCCGTCGCTGATTCCCAGACTGCGAATCAGGTCATCGTTGAACACCACACCGCCGCCGGTGGTCACAGCACCCATGGCGAGCTCGGGCCACTTCGGTACACCCAGCTTGCGCACCAGGCACACGTCCAGCGGAGCCCTCAGAAAAGACGCGACCTCCCAGCCGACCGGCACGCCGCCACGGGCAAGTCCCAGCACCTGGAGGTCGTCTCGTCCGGTGCCATCCAGGCAGCGCGCAACTTCGGGCGCCAGAACCCGGCCTGCCTCGGCACGGTCCCGAAACGTTCGCCCAATGTTACTCATGACACAGTCATCGCTCGCTGATATCAGTCTGGCCCACACTGGTGTCACCCGCAACGCACCAGAAGCAATCACCTTCCGGTTCGGCGACGAATGACCAACAATAAGAGGACAGGGGCATCCGCATGGGCATCGACTACGAAAGCCTGATCGACCATCCGCGCGAGGTGGTGTGGGATTGGCACGCGCGCCCCGGCGCGATGCGGCGGCTGGTGCCACCATGGCAGCCGATGACCGTCGTGCAGGAGGCCGACTCGTTGGCCGACGGGGTCGCGATCATCGGTCTGCCGGCCGGTCTTCGGTGGGTGGCCCGCCACGATCCGTCGGCGTACATCGCGAACAGCCGGTTTGTCGATGAACTGTCGTCGGGCGGTCCGGCGTCATGGCCCGCCCGGGTCATCGGGGGCTGGCGTCATACGCACACGTTCAGTGACGCCGGCGCGCAAACCCGCATGCGCGACCAGATCGAGACCGCGCTGCCCGCCGCCGCGC
Organism: Actinomycetes bacterium; assembly: GCA_022601135.1. Taxonomy (GTDB): domain Bacteria; phylum Actinomycetota; class Actinomycetes; order Mycobacteriales; family Mycobacteriaceae; genus Mycobacterium. Next base: position 2,303 of record JAHZJB010000155.1, read on the forward strand.
TGCGCTCGACATTCGTCTACCGGCATCGTCAGGTCGTCGATGACCTGGCCGCACACCGCCAAGCCGCCGAAGCGGGTGCCACCGGTTTGGTGATCGCCATCAGCGGGGCCTCCGGCCTGGTCGGATCGGCACTCAGCGCTTTCCTGACCACCGGTGGGCACCGAGTGATCCGGCTGGTGCGAGGGCCGGCGCGAGGGAGTGACGAGCGGTCGTGGAATCCGCAAGCTCCCGCGGCCGGCCTGCTCGACGGTGTCGATGCCGTGGTGCACCTGGCCGGAGCGTCGATCGCCGGTCGCTTCACCAAGGGGCACCGGGCGGCAATCCGGGACAGCCGCATCGGACCGACCCGCCTGCTGGCAGAAGCAGCCGCGACCGCCGAGAACGGGCCGCGTGTGTTCATCAGCGCCTCGGCGGTCGGCTTCTACGGATACGACCGCGGCGACACGCAGTTGACCGAGGACAGTAGCCGCGGCGACGGCTTTCTTGCCGATGTGGTCGGCGACTGGGAGGCCGCGACCATGCCTGCAGCCGACGCCGGGCTGAGGGTGGTCGCGGTGCGGACCGGAATCGTCCAATCGGCCGCGGGGGGGACGCTGCGCCTGCTGCACCCACTTTTCGCGGCCGGCCTCGGCGGTCGGTTGTCCACCGGCAAGCAGTGGCTGTCCTGGATCGGGCTCGACGACCTTCTGGACATCTACTACCGGGCGCTCTACGACAAGCGGCTCGTCGGCCCGGTCAACGCCGTCGGTCCGGAACCGGTGCGCAATGCCGAATACACCAGTGAACTCGCCCGGGTCCTGCACCGGCCGGCCGTCGTCCCCGTTCCGGCGCTCGGTCCACGGCTGCTATTGGGGGAACAAGGTGCCCGCGAGCTAGCCGAGGCGAGCCAGCGGGTGGTGCCGTCGAAACTGCAGGCGGTCGGCCATCGCTTCCGTCATCCCGATGTCGGCGATGCGCTCGCGCATCAGCTCGGGCGGGGCTGACCCGCGAGCGTCGCCGACCAGCAAGAAAAGCGGCCGCGATCACGGTCCTGCGCGGCCCCGCATGGGAGAACGATAGCCTGGTGGTTCCACCCGTGTGACTCTCCGAGAGGTGACGCCATGCCCGCACCGTCAGCTGCTGTCTTCGATCGCTTGCGCAAGCTCTGCGCGATCGAAGACAGTTCTGCCCGTCCGGCGAAGACGATCGAGGAGGTGTTCACCGGAAAACCGCTGGCGACGATCCCAGTCGGTACGGCTGCCGACGCCGAGAGGGCCTTCGTCAAGGCACGCTTGGCGCAGGCCGACTGGGCCAAGCGCCCGGTCAAGGATCGCATCGCGGTGATCCTTCGCTATCGGGATCTGGTCATGAAGAACCGCGACTTTCTGTTGGACCTGCTGCAGGCGGAGGCCGGCAAGGCCCGGTGGGCTGCGCAGGAAGAGATCATCGACCTGATCGCCAACGCCAATTACTACGCGCGCGTCTCGGAGAACCTGCTCAAGCCGAACAAGGTGCAGGGTCTGCTGCCGGCGATCGGCAAGACCACAGTCCGTTATCAGCCCAAGGGGGTGGTCGGGGTGATCTCGCCCTGGAACTACCCGATGACCCTCACGGCCTCCGATGCGGTGCCCGCCCTGATCGCCGGCAACGCGGTCGTGATCAAACCCGACAGTCAGACGCCGTACTGCGCGCTGGCCTGTGCCGAACTTCTCTACGAGGCGGGCCTGCCCTGGGCGTTGTATGCCGTGGTACCCGGTCCGGGTTCGGTGGTCGGAACCGCGATCGCCGACACCTGCGACTACCTGATGTTCACCGGTTCGTCGGAGACCGGCAGTCGGCTTGCCGAGCACGCGGGCCGTCGGCTCGTCGGCTTCTCGGCCGAACTGGGTGGGAAGAACGCGATGATCATCGCCCGCGGAGCCAACCTGGACAAGGTCGCCAAGGCAGCCACCCGCGCGTGCTTCTCCAACGCCGGGCAGCTATGCATCTCCATCGAGCGGATCTACGTCGAGAAGGACATCGCCGACGAGTTCACCAAGAAGTTCGCCCATCAGGTGCGCAAGATGAAGCTCGGTACCGCCTACGACTTCTCGGTCGACATGGGCAGCCTGATCTCCGAGGGCCAGCTGAAGTCGGTGGCGGACCATGTCGACGATGCGAAAGCCAAGGGGGCCAAGGTGGTTGCGGGCGGCAAAGCGCGCCTCGACATCGGACCGCTGTTCTATGAGCCGACCGTGTTGACCGATGTTACGCCCGAAATGGAGTGCGCCGGCAACGAAACCTTCGGACCGCTCGTCTCGATATACCCGGTCGCCGACGTCGGTGAAGCCATCGAAAAGGCCAACGACACCGACTACGGACTCAACGCGAGCGTGTGGGCTGGCTCGACTGCCGAGGGCGAGAGGATCGCCGCCCGGCTGCGGTCGGGCACGGTGAACGTCGACGAGGGGTATGCGTTTGCCTGGGGCAGCCTGAGCGCCCCGATGGGCGGCATGGGGATATCCGGCGTCGGTCGCAGGCATGGCCCTGAGGGCCTCTTGAAATACACTGAGTCGCAGACCATTGCGACTGCCCGCGTACTGAATCTCGATGCGCCGTTCGGCCTTCCTGACACGGTGTGGCAGAAGTCGTTGCTGCCGATCGTGCGGTTAGTGATGAGGCTGCCCGGCCGCAAGTAGGGAATTACCGGCCACCGGAGCCTGGGCGCCGCCCGCCTCACGGTGCACCGACCTGCGCTGTGAGGCCATGTTTTCATCGCGGTCACCAACGCGCAATCGCTGCGGAACGCCCTGTCAGTACACCTAAGTGGAGCGCGAACAGCGTCGTTCCGCACCTGGGCCCATCGTGTCTGGCTCAACCCTGTCAAGCAGCAGCGAACGTATCGCCCTATCAGCGCAGGAGACACCATGACCGTTACCGACCCCGAGTCGACCACGGCTCTCGCGCCCGCGGCAGTTGCAGCGCCGAAGCGCCATCACGGTAAACATTGGATCGAAGATTGGCGTCCCGAGGATCCGGAATTCTGGGCCAGCGTCGGGCGCCCCATCGCGCGCCGCAACCTGATTTTTTCCATCTTCGCCGAACACATCGGATTCTCGGTATGGCTGCTGTGGAGCATTGTCGTCGTGCAGATGACTGCGGCTGCCGACGGCACCCCGGCCGCATCCGGGTGGGCTCTCAGCGCCACCCAGGCGTTGTGGCTGGTCGCAATACCCAGCGGGGTGGGTGCGTTTCTGCGGTTGCCGTACACCTTCGCGGTGCCGGTCTTCGGTGGCCGCAACTGGACGGTGATCTCGGCTCTGCTGCTGTTGATTCCCTGCCTCGGGCTGGCCTGGGTGGTCAGCGATCCGGGGGTTCCGTTCTGGTTGTTGCTGTTGGTTGCGGCCACCGCCGGGTTCGGCGGGGGGAACTTCGCTTCCTCGATGGCCAACATCTCGTTCTTCTACCCGGAGAAAGAGAAGGGGTGGGCACTCGGACTCAATGCCGCAGGGGGCAACATCGGAGTTGCGGTGGCGCAGAAGGTTATTCCGATTGTGGTCACGGTCGGCGCCGGTGTGACCCTGTCCTTGGCGGGCCTGTTCTACGTGCCCTTGGCGGTAGCCGCGGCCGTGTGCGCGTATCTGTTCATGAACAACCTGACCGAGGCCAAGGCCGACGTGAAGCCGGTGTGGCAGTCGTTGCGGCACGCCGATACCTGGATCATGTCTCTGCTGTACATCGGCACCTTTGGCTCCTTCATCGGGTATTCGGCGGCGTTTCCCACTCTGCTTAAGACCGTGTTCGACCGCGGCGATATCGCACTGACGTATGCGTTCCTCGGTGCCGGTATCGGATCGATCGCTCGCCCGCTGGGGGGCAAGCTCGCCGACCGAATCGGCGGCGCCCACATCACCGCGGTCAGCTTCGTGATGTTGGCGGTGGGCGCGGCAGGTGCGCTCTGGTCGGTGCAGTCGGTGAACTTGCCGGTGTTCTTCATCGCGTTCATGTTCTTGTTCGTCGCCACCGGCATCGGCAACGGTTCGACCTACCGGATGATCTCCACAATCTTTCTGATCAAGGGTGAAGCCGCCGGCGGCGATCCGCTGACCATGCTGCACATGCGCCGCCAGGCCGCTGGAGCGCTGGGGATCATCTCGTCGGTGGGTGCTTTCGGTGGGTTCGTCGTTCCGCTGGCATACGCCTGGTCGAAGTCCCAATTCGGGACCATCGAGCCCGCCTTGCAGTTCTACGTGGCGTTCTTCCTGTTGTTGCTGGGGGTGACCTGGTTCTGTTACCTGCGCGAGGGCAGCCGGATGGGCCGGGTCGGAGTCTGAGCGTCGGAGTCTGAGCCCTGTACCCGACGGCCGCCGCCGGCTGATTCACCGCCGAAGGAGCCAGGCTTACGAGATCTTGGACAGGGTCGCGGCAAGATGGTGTTGCAGCGGTTGTCCGACCGCGCCCAGGCGCAGCGTGTAGGTAAGACGGTCGCCTTCAACACGGATCGAACGGGTCAGTGCGGAAACGTCTTTCGCCGATTCTGTGAGACCGATTGCCGTCGCTGTCAGCTCCATCTCGATCGTGGCGCCACGAACCGACAGCGTGCCTTCCTCGATCTCGGCGACGCCCGTCGGATGCGCCAGAGCCAGTTCGACCCGCCCCGGGGACGGCACCCGTAGGTAGCCGGTCTCCGCGTGCAGTGGCCGACCATCGCCGATAGCCTTCGTCTGTTGGTCGTAGCGCAGGAATGGTTTTCCGGCATGCCCGAAGCGGACTTCCTCTGCATATTCGAACGCCGCGATGGTCGGGTACTCGCCAGCGCCCTGACCTGCCCAGGTGCCCAGGAGCGGAGCGAGGACAGCAAGGTCAGGATGTAGGTCTGCCATCAGTTGAGGATACGTGGGCCATGGCCTGATGCTGCTCGTCGCGGGCCGGGTCGGCACGCCCGAGACGGCCCGCGACGGCACACTCCCAACGGCGAAAAGTGTTACGGCGCTGAAAACTTCCGAATTCGAAGCCGTGACAAAAGGGCTGGTCGATGTGGCGGTATTTCGTCTCGGTGACCCTCCGGCGACGGATCCTCGCAGGTGGGTGACTACTCGCCGGCACAAGCCCGCCTACCGCTATGTGACCGGCGTGTTAACTGACGCGGAACGCCGGTCGCGGCCACCGCTGTTCGGGTCTTCACCACCGCCTCACCGCCCTTACCCTCGGTGAATCAACCGATCCGGATTGGATCGGCATCCGGTTCGAAAAGGGGGCGATGTGGTCGATACCCACGGCAATGGCCAGGCATCTGCTGACGCCCTCCTGAAGCTGGGCAAGTATTTCCATCGCGGCGAGATTTCGGCGGATCAGCGGACGCTCCACAAGATCGGCGGCCGCTCCGCTGACGATTTCTACCGCGACCGCTGGGCCCACGACAAGGTGGTTCGCTCGACGCACGGCGTCAATTGCACGGGCTCGTGTTCATGGAAGATCTACGTCAAAGACGGCGTGATCACCTGGGAATCGCAGCAGACGGACTACCCGTCGGTCGGCCCCGACAAGCCGGAGTACGAGCCGCGCGGCTGCCCGCGGGGTGCCTCGTTCTCCTGGTACACGTACTCGCCTGCGCGCGTTCGGTACCCCTACGTGCGGGGCGTTCTGCTCGAGTACTACCGCGAGGCCAAGGAGAGGCTGAAGGACCCGGTACTGGCGTGGGCGGACGTCGTGGACGACCCGGAGAAGTCCAAGCGCTACAAAGACGCCCGCGGCAAGGGCGGGTTCGTGCGGGCCGAGTGGTGGGAAGCCGCCGAGATCGCCGCCGCCGCGCACGTGCACACGATCAAGAAGTACGGCCCGGACCGAGTCGCCGGCTTCTCCCCGATCCCGGCGATGTCCATGGTGAGTCATGCCGTTGGCGCGCGATTCATCTCGTTGATCGGCGGTTCGATGCTGTCGTTCTACGACTGGTACGCCGACCTTCCGGTGGCGTCGCCCCAGGTATTCGGCGACCAAACCGATGTGCCCGAATCGGCCGACTGGTTCGACGCCAGCTATCTCATCATGTGGGGTTCCAACGTACCGGTCACCCGAACTCCCGATGCCCACTACATGACCGAGGCGCGTTACCGCGGGCAGAAGGTGATCGTCGTCTCACCCGACTACGCGGACAACACCAAGTTCGCCGATGAATGGCTACCGGCACGGCCGGGAACCGACGGGGCGCTGGCGATGTCGATGGGGCATGTGATCCTCAGGGAATTCTTCGTCGACAAGCAGACCCCGTATTTCACCGAGTACGTGAAGAAGTACACCGACCTGCCGTTCCTTGTGACGATCACCGAGCGCGATGGCGAGTTTCTGCCCGGAAAGTTCCTCACCGCAGCGGATCTCGGCGGTGAGTACTCCAGTGCCGAGGCCGCGGCATCGAAGACGGTGGTCCTGGATGCGCACGGCAACCCGGTGGTGCCGAACGGCTCCCTGGGGCACCGGTTCACCGCATCCGGGGCGGGCCACTGGAACCTCGACCTGGGCGGTGTGGATCCTCTGATCACGCTGCACAACGCCGATGGTGCAGACAGCGACGTGGCCCTCGTGGCACTGCCCAGGTTCGATGCCAATCAGCCAGGTGTGCTGCGCCGCGGGGTGCCGACCCGAATCATCGCCGGGCACCGGGTGACCACTGTGTTCGACCTGTTGCTCGCACAGTACGGCGTGTACCGGGAGGGCCTGCCCGGCGACTGGCCCACGGGTTACGACGACGCGGCGCAGCCCTACACTCCGGCGTGGCAGGAGCCGATCACCGGGGTTTCGGCCACCGCGGCCGAGCGGATCGCGCGCGAATTCGCCGACAACGCAGCACGCTCGAAGGGTCGATCGATGATCCTGATGGGTGCCGGCACCAACCATTGGTTTCATTCCGACCAGATCTACCGCTCGTTCCTTGCCCTGACCATGCTCACCGGCTGTCAAGGGGTCAACGGTGGCGGCTGGGCCCACTACGTTGGCCAGGAGAAGTGCCGACCCATCACCGGTTGGTCCACCTTGGCCTTCGGCCTGGACTGGCAACGGCCCCCACGGCAGATGCAGGGCACAGTGTTTTGGTACCTGGCAACCGACCAATGGCGCTACGACCCGTTCACTTCCGAGGTGATGGCCTCACCATTGGCCGAGGGCCGGTTCGCCGGCCGCACCGCCGTGGACAACATCGCGCTGGCCAGCCGGCTCGGTTGGATGCCCAGTTACCCGACGTTCAACCGAAACCCACTGGACCTCGCCGACGAGGCGACGCGGCTGGGCAAGGATCCGTCGAAACACATTGTGGACGGGTTGAAGTCAGGCCACCTGCAGTTCGCTTGCGAGGATCCGGACGCACCGGAGAACTTCCCCCGTTGCCTGACGGTGTGGCGGTCGAACCTGCTCGGCTCGTCGGCAAAAGGCAACGAGTACTTCCTCCGGCACCTACTGGGCACCGATTCCAACGTTGCCGCACGAGACCAGGACGGGGTGCGGCCACAGGAAGTCGTCTGGCGTGACGAGGCCCCGGTCGGCAAGCTGGACCTGCTGTTGTCCTTGGACTTCCGCAACACCAGCACCACCTTGTTCTCCGACATCGTGCTTCCCGCGGCTACCTGGTACGAAAAGCACGACCTGTCCAGCACCGACATGCACCCCTTCGTGCATGCGTTTTCGCCGGCGATCTCGCCGCCGTGGGAGACCAAGACAGATTTCGAGGCGTTCCACCGGATCGCCCGGGGCTTCTCCTGGCTTGCCGAGAAGCACCTCGGCAAGCGCAAGGACATCGTTGCGGTGCCCTTGCAGCACGACAGCGCGGACGCCACCGCTCAGCCGGGCGGTCGGGTCCTGGACTGGCGGGCCGGCGAGTGCGAGCCCATTCCGGGCCAGACGATGCCGAAGCTGGTAGTGGTCGAGCGAGACTTCCCGGCAGTTGCCGACAAGGTGGCAGCGCTCGGACCAATGGTGGAGACCGTCGGACTCACCACCAAGGGGGTGACGACGCATCCCACGGCCGAGGTCGAGTACCTGGGGGGCGTCAACGGCGCGGCGGTCAGCGGGGCCGCGGCGGGACGGCCGTCGCTGGCCAAGGACACCTATGCCGCCGAAGCCATCCTTGCCCTGTCCGGAACAACCAACGGGCGCTTGGCCGTCGAGGGGTTCGAGGCGCTGGAGGCCCGCACCGGTACCGATCTGGTCGACCTCGCCAAGGAGAACGAGGGCAGGCGGGTTACCTTCGCCGATACGCAATCCCGACCGGTCCCGGTCAACACCTCACCGGAGTGGTCGGGTTCGGAGACCGGGGGGCGGCGCTACGCACCGTTCACCATCAACACCGAGCGACTCAAGCCCTGGCACACTCTCACCGGCCGCCAGCACTTCTACCTCGACCACGACTGGATGGGTGAACTCGGCGAACAACTGCCGATCTTCCGGCCGCCGCTGGACATGACGGCGCTCTTCGCCGAGCCCGGGGTGGGTGACACGGCCGGCGACTCCATCACGGTGCGGTACCTGACTCCGCACTCGAAGTGGTCGATCCATTCTGCCTACCAGGACAATCTGTACATGCTCACGCTTTCCCGTGGTGGGCAGGCGATCTGGATGTCGGATGTGGATGCGGCGAAGATCGGCGTCACCGACAACGACTGGATTGAGTGCACCAACCGCAACGGCGTGGTGAACGCGCGCGCCATCGTCAGCCACCGGATGCCCGAAGGCACCGTCTTCATGTATCACGCGCAGGACAAGGCGGTCGACGTGCCTCGCACCGAGAAGACCGGCAAACGCGGAGGCATCCACAACGCTCTGACACGACTGATGATCAAGCCGACCCACTTGATCGGTGCCTATGCCCAGCAGTCTTTCGCGCTGAACTACCACGGCCCCACCGGGAACCAGCGTGACGAAGTCACCACGATTCGCCGGCGCTCACAGGAGGTGGAGTACTGATATGAGAGTAATGGCACAACTCGCCATGGTGATGAACCTGGACAAGTGCATCGGCTGTCACACCTGCAGCGTCACCTGCAAGCAGGCCTGGACCAATCGCGCCGGCGTAGAATATGTCTGGTTCAACAACGTCGAAACCCGTCCGGGCCAAGGGTACCCCCGCCAGTACGAGGACCAGCAGCGGTGGAAAGGCGGTTGGAGGCTGAACAAGCACGGCAAGCTCACCCTCAGGTCGGGTAGCAGGCTTCGCCGTTTGCTGAACATCTTTGCCAACCCGGATTTGCCGACGGTGTCGGACTACTACGACCCGTGGACCTACGACTACGACAACCTGCTGTCCTCACCGGCGATGGACACCACTCCGGTGGCCCGGCCCAAGTCGCTGATCACCGGCCGCGACACCAAGGTCACCTGGGGGGCGAACTGGGATGACGATCTGGGTGGCGGACCCGATCAGATCGGCCAGGATCCGTTGTTGGCCAAGGTCGCAGAAGTATCGGCAAAGGTCAAGCTCGAGTTCGAAGAGACCTTCATGTTCTACCTGCCGCGCATCTGCGAGCACTGCCTGAACCCGTCCTGTGCGGCCGCCTGCCCATCGGGGGCAATCTACAAGCGCAGCGAGGACGGCATCGTGCTGGTCGATCAGGACCGCTGCCGCGGTTGGCGGCAGTGCGTGACGGGGTGTCCGTACAAGAAGATCTACTTCAACCACAAGACCGGCAAGGCCGAGAAGTGCACTTTCTGCTATCCGCGGGTGGAGGTCGGTATTCCCACGGTGTGCTCCGAAACATGCGTGGGCCGGCTGCGCTACATCGGCGTGATGCTCTACGACGCCGATGCGGTGGAGGCGGCCGCATCGGTACAGAACGAAAGGGAACTCTACCCGTCACAGCTCGGTGTCTTTCTCAACCCGCACGACCCGCGGGTGGTCGCCGAGGCAGAACGTGCCGGCATCTCAGGAGAATGGATCGAGGCAGCGCAGAACTCGCCGGTATATCGGCTCATCGTCGACTACCAGGTCGCGCTGCCACTGCACCCGGAATACCGGACGATGCCCATGGTTTGGTATGTGCCGCCACTTTCCCCGGTTGTGGACATCCTCGGCGAGACCGGGCACGACGGGGAGGATGCGGCCAACCTATTCGGCGCGATCGACGCGCTGCGCATCCCGCTGGAATACCTGGCCGAATTGTTCACAGCCGGTGATCTTGGGCCGGTTCGTGCTGCGCTGCAACGGCTTGCGGCGATGCGGGCGTACATGCGGGCAGCCAACCTCGGCGAGGAGTTCGATGAGACCATCCCGGATTCGGTCCGGCTGAGCGGAGAGGAGATCGAGTCGATGTACCGGTTGCTGGCGATCGCCAAGTATTCTGATCGCTACGTGATTCCCAGCGGCGCCAGCTCGGACGCGCACCGGCTGGACGCACTGGCGACGGGTTGCAGCCTGGATGCCGACGGCGGCCCCGGCATGACGGCCCTGGACACCATGGTCGACAAGTTCCACCTCACCGACACCAATGGTGCTGGACCCGAGGATAAGTCGACCCGGATCAACCTGCTGAACTGGGACGGTAAGGCAAGCAAGGGGATGGTCCCGTCGCGATGAGCATGCCATGAGGTTACTTACGCGCAGCCCCAAACCACGAGGCGGCAGCCTGCCCGAGGACGACCAGCGGCTGGTCTGGCGCCTCGCGGCATTGCTGCTCGACTACCCTAGCGAGCAGACGGTCGCGATGTTCGACGAACTATCTGCTGCGGCAACACAATTGCCTGACACTGTCAGCCGTCCGATGCTGGTCTTCTTGGACCACTTCCGCGACGAGGATCCGCTGCGACTCGCCGCACGGTATGTCGAGACCTTCGACATGCGCCGCCGCGCCAGCCTGCACTTGACGTACTACGCCTACGGCGACACCCGCAAACGCGGCATGGCACTGCTGCGCTTCAAGCACGCCTACCGCCAGGCCGGCGTGGAGGTCGGCGACGATGAGCTGCCCGACTATCTGCCCATGGTCTTGGAGTTCGCGGCCACGGTGGACCACGCCCAGGGGCAGCGGCTGCTTCGCGAGAACGTACCGGTACTTGAGTTGCTGCGCCTCTCCTTGTGCGACAACGGATCTGTATACGCCGGCCTGCTGACCGCGGTGCTGGCCACCTTGCCGCCGATCAACACCGCTGATCGGCGACGAATCGCCGAGTTGGCCGCGCAGGGCCCGCCCGACGAGGAGGTCGGTCTGGAACCCTTCGCCATGGATCCGCTCACCACCTCCGAGGGCCGCCGATGAACAGCCTGCTGTGGATGACCGTGCCCTACATCGCGTTCACGTCCTTCGTGCTCGGCCACTTTTGGCGCTATCGCACCGATCAATTCGGCTGGACCACGCGGTCATCGCAGATTTACGAGAGCCGATTGCTTCGGATGGGCAGCCCGCTGTTCCACTTCGGCATCCTCGGCGTGTTCGGTGGCCACGTGATGGGCCTGCTGATCCCGGAGACGTGGACCGCCGCGGTGGGAATCTCTGAACACGGCTATCACCTGATGGCGGTCACCCTGGGCTCACTGACCGGGTTCGCCGTCATCACGGGTATGGGCATTCTGCTCTATCGCCGGATCACCGTGCCCGCGGTGCGCAAGGCCACGACCAGCAACGACAAGCTGATGTACCTTCTGCTCACGGCCGCCCTCGTCACCGGGATGGTGAACACACTCACCAATGTGTTCGCGGTCTACAACTACCGCGAAACGGTGTCACCGTGGTTCCGCAGTCTGTTCTCACTGCACCCTTCGCCGGACTTGATGGCCGGTGCACCGTGGACGTTCCAGCTGCACGTGCTGGTCGTGCTGGCGTTGCTGGGCATATGGCCCTACACCCGGCTGGTGCATATGTTCAGCGCCCCGGTCGGATACCTGGTGCGCCCCTACGTGGTCTATCGGAGCCGGGACTCGCTTCGCGAGGGCAGCAACCGCTACGCCAAGGCGTGGGTGGAGCCCGAAGCGCCTCCGAAGCGAAGCCGCTGGGTCTAAGAGGGCGCGTCCCGCGCGGGCGAATCCACCGACCTGTCGACGAGCACCTCGCGCGGGCGGACGGCAACCAGAAGTATGCCCGCGCCGAACAGCACCACCGCCACGACCGGAACCCGGCCGGCGGGCGCGAAACCGCCCGCGGAGAAGAGTCCGAGCGCGAGCGCGCAGGCCGCTGTTCCGAGGTAGAGGGACGCAATGGCGGCTGCCCGGTGCACCGGTAGCGCGACGGTCGGAATCGGCGCGGCGAACAAGCGTCGCTGCCAGGACAGCAGGCTCAGCAGGAGCACTGTGACCACCGCCAACACCAGCTCCCACTCCAGGCGGGCCAGCCACCAGGCCCCCGAACCCAGCCGGGGCTGGGGAAGAAGCCCGGTCGGGTATCCGATCAGTGTCACGATGATGACGGGCACCATGTGCCACAGGTAGAGCGCCATGACGTTGTTGTTTGCCGTCGAGATCACCCGCGGCCAACTGCCGCGCGCGAGCGCGCGGTTCAGCACCGGTACCACGGCGAACAGCACGCCGATCTGCACGGTCGCCAGCGCCAACAGCGCCACCGAGGGGGGAGCGCTGTTCTCCACGCGAACACCCGGCACGCCGATCATCGCGATGGGATATGGACCCCACGTGACCAACAGGGGCAGTGCCACCGCGGCGGCGATGGCCATGGACACCAGCAGGCGTCTGCGCAGAAGCCCACCGTGCCAGGCAATTCCGAGTTGATAGATCGCCGCCCAACAAAAGAAGTAGTTCATCATCCGAAGCTCGGGATGACCCGTCCCGATGCCGATGGCGTCGACCAGAACCACACAGGCCGCGAGTACGGCGGGCACCCTCAGGCCCCAGCGTCGGTGTGCGGTCACCGCGATGGGGGTCAGCGCGACCACCATCAGGTAGACGGCCAGAAACCACAGATGCATGGCGACGGCCCATCCGCCCATCTCCAAGACGGAGCCCTCGACCCCGGCCGTCATCAACGCCGAGAGCACGGCGAGCACGAATATGACGTAGATCGCCGTGGGCCCGAGGGTGCGGGCCACCCGGCGGCGGATCCAGTCCTGTCGCGACGTGACGTCATCTGCGCGCAACCGCGCCCAGGACACTGCGCTCGCGTAACCGGCCACCGCGAAGAACACCGGGACGACCTGGAAGAACCACGTTATCCACTGGGTCCAGGGCATCAGGACCAACGGATTGTCCCGTCCGAACTCGCCACCGCGGTAGGTCATCACCGAAAGCAGCCAGTGGCCGATGACGACGAGCATCACCGCCGATGCCCGATACAGGTCCAGCGCCATCACGCGGGGGGGTGAGGAGGCGCTCGCGTCTTTCATCCGTTGGCCTTTTGCCCTCCCACCGGTAGACCGCCCAACCTCGCCAACTGGGCTAGCCCGGCGTTCCGATATTCGTGAAATCGACGGACCGCGGCAACCACGTCGGGATCATTTGACAGCCCAGGTGGTATGCGGGCGGGGTGGAGATTGCTGCCGTCGGCCCACGCCTTGATGTCGGGCTCGGCGGAAAACAGTGAGAATGCGTGCTCGGAGAGGACTTGCGTGCGCACCCAATCGGTCGGGGTGCTTGGGTACGGCGACGGCGGGCAAAGTCGGTTCTTCTCGTCGTCGGTACCACGTGTCGCCTCGACATAGCCGATGAGCGCAGCACCGAAACACGGTAGGGCGTTGCCGACCAGCTGGACGACAATCGCCTCGTCGCCCCAGACCGGCACGAGGGGTGGGCACTTCAATCCGGACGCGGCGCAGTGCACGACGATGGCGTCCGCCGCGATCTCCAGCTCGCCTTCGGCGCAGTGGATGCGCCCCGGTGTGACGGCGCGGATATGGCCGTGACGGATCACGTTCTCGATCGAGCGCAATTGGTTGAGCTCCCATTGGCTCACGGTGGGGGTTCTCGCCATGGTGGGCGTCATGGAAGGGTCGATGCGGAACATGATCCCGGCCGCCTCTAAATCCAGAAATAGTCGGTCGGGCGTACTGGCATTGGCCGACGCTTCCATCATGTCCGCGGACATCCCGAAGAAGACGGCAGGATCAGGCTGAAACACCGCGCGGTTGAACATCCACGGATCACGGGGACGAATCCAACAGATGGCTTCGGGATCCACTCCATTGCCCAACAACCAGATACAGGCGTCGGTGGCCGTCTTGCCGGAACCGGCGATCACAAACTGGCTGGGGGCCTGGCTGATTCGGACGAGATCATTGACCGCGATCACCGTCGCGCCGTCGTCAACGGTGAACGGAGGGGACGTACATGCCGGAATGTCAGGGGACAGGTAGCGGGCATCGACTACACGGCAGTTGGGCGACACTTCGTATCGCTGCCCTGAAATCCGCGATACGAAGCGCCTATCGCCGAGATATTCGCAGTTCGGATGGAAGCTGACGTTGCCTGTGGCTGTCAATCGGGCCATGACATTTTGGTAGTAGGCGTCGATCTCGGCTGCGGACGCACGGGCGGGCAAGCCCGCTTCCGGTCCGTCGACCTGGACCTGATTGTCCCCCAGCAGTGTTGATGCGACACCGTACAACGCTGAAGGCAGGTGCAGCCGGACGAACGGGTAGGCGTCGAGCCAGTGCCCGCCCGCGCGGTGACGGCGATCAATCATCGTCACCTGAACGTCGGCGCTACCGACGAGGGCATCAGTGAACGCCATCCCCGAGGCTCCAGCGCCGACTACCAGGTAGTCGCTGTCCACAGCCGTGCTGAGCGCTGCCACGGCTCAACGGTAGTTGAATAATGCTCGCGCAAGGTGAGGGGGATCCGTTTGGCCTCCGCTCAGCAACTTCACAGGTCGGGGACAGGAGCAGTCCAGAGACAATGCCTAAGCTCGCCGAGAATGGGAACCTCATCGGACGGGCGTCGTCGCGCCGCAGTTGCTCTTGTACTTTCTGGACTATTCGGGGCCGGGCTGGCCTTGTCGCCGGTAAGCCTGGCCGACCCTGATTGCCTCGTCTCAACCGGCCCAATCCGCCCGGCTTCCTGCCAGGGTCAGCCGGAGATACCTACTGCGCCAATAATACCGGCCAATGGTGGGCCGCCCGTCATAGCTGCCGGACCGGTCGTCCCGGGTGCGCCCGTGATACCGGCCGGCGGTGGGGCACCCGTCGTCATACCTGCTTCGCCCATCGAATGATCACCTAGTGCTGCAGCTGTAGATCTGGGGGGTTGTTGCGGGCCGCGTCGTGCCGCCCGATGTGTGTCCGAGGGGGGACTTGGCCACCTGCGACATGCCGCGCTGCCGTCGTTGGCTGCCTTGGGTATCGTTAAGAGGTGGTCAACCGGGCATTGCTGGCGAGCGTCGACGCACTGTCGCGCGATGAGCAGATTGAGCTCGTCGAGCACATCAACGACAACCTAGCCGAGGGCATACATATCAGCGAGGCCGACCAGGCGCTCATCGAAGCGCGGGCCATTGACACCGACGATGCTCATTGGTCCACGATTGACGACTTCGACAAGCGGATCCGCGCCCGGCTCGCATGACGCGCAGGCTGCGCGTCCATAACGGGATTGAAGACGACCTATTCGAGGCATTTTCCTACTACGCGGACGCGGCGCCAGATCAGATCGATCGGATTTACAACTTGTTTCTCGATGCCGTGACGAAGCGGATTCCGCAGGTTCCGAACGCGTTCGCGCCGTTGTTCAAGCACTATCGGCACATCTACCTCCGGCCCTTCAGGTACTACGTTGCCTATCGGACGTCCGACGAGACTATCGACATCCTGGCTGTTCGGCACGGGATGGAGAACCCGAACGCGGTCGAGGCTGAGATCTCTGGCCGCACCTTCGAGTGATCGGTGAGTTCTTAGGTATACGGACATCAACGAGGTGCCCGTCGGTATGAGCAAATTAACAGTGTCAGTTTTGACCGAGTTCAAGGGTTTTTTGTCATCTATACAGCTAATAAATTGTGTCCGAGGGGGGACTTGAACCCCCACGCCCGTTAATAGGGCACTAGCACCTCAAGCTAGCGCGTCTGCCATTCCGCCACTCGGACCAGTTCGACGGCAGCTTAGGTTATCGGATCGGCGCGTTCTGGCCCAAACCGCGCGGCCCGGCATCACCGGCACGGGATGGTAGGAAAGTGATGTGAGTTCCGCACCGACCCCCAGTGACGAGATCGTCGGCCTCGTCAGCGCGCTCATTCGGTTCGATACCTCCAACACCGGCGAGCCGGCCACCACGAAGGGTGAGGCCGAATGCGCGCAGTGGGTGATTGGCCAGCTTGAGGAGGTCGGTTACACCACCGAGTACATCGACGCGGGAGCGCCGGGGCGAGCAAATGTGTTCGCGCGGCTCAAGGGGGCCGACCCGGCTCGCGGTGCCCTGATGCTGCACGGTCACCTCGACGTGGTCCCCGCCGAGGCGTCCGACTGGAGCGTGCACCCCTTCTCCGGGGCAATCGAGGACGGCTACGTGTGGGGCCGCGGCGCGGTCGACATGAAAGACATGGTCGGGATGATCATCGCGGTCGCCCGGCACTTCAAACGGACCGGCATCGTGCCACCGCGCGACATCGTGTTCGCGTTCGTCTCCGACGAGGAGGCCGGCGGCAAATACGGGTGCAAGTGGTTGGTCGAGAATCGACCCGATCTGTTTGACGGCGTCAGCGAGGCGGTCGGTGAGGTCGGGGGGTTCTCGCTGACGGTGCCGCGTCACGACGGCTGCGAGCGCCGGCTCTACCTGATCGAGACCGCCGAGAAGGCGATGCTGTGGATGCGGTTGACGGCGCGGGGCCGGGCCGGGCACGGGTCGATGGTGCACGACGACAATGCCGTCACCACCATCGCCGCGGCGGTTACCAGGCTGGGCAACCATCAGTTCCCGATCGTGGTGACCGAGTCGGTGGAGCAGTTCCTGGCGGCGGTGAGCGAGGAGACCGGGTACACGTTCGATCCGAGCTCGCCCGACATCGAGGGCGCGGTCGCCAAGCTCGGGCCGATCGCCAAGATCGTCGGTGCCACGCTGCGCGACACCGCCAACCCGACGATGCTCAGCGCCGGTTACAAGGCCAACGTCATCCCGGCGACCGCAGAGGCTGTTGTGGATTGCCGCGTCCTGCCGGGGCGCCTCGCTGAATTCGAACGTGAGGTCGACACGCTCATCGGCCCCGACGTCACCCGTGAGTGGATTACCGAACTGCCCTCGTACGAGACCTCGTTCGACGGCGAACTGCTCGAGGCGATGAACGCCGCGATCTTGTCTGTAGATCCCCAGGCGCGCATCGTGCCCTATATGCTCTCCGGCGGAACCGATGCAAAACACTTCGCCCGCTTGGGGATTCGTTGTTTTGGGTTCGCGCCCCTGCGGTTGCCGCCCGACCTGGACTTCGCCGCGATGTTCCATGGCGTCGACGAACGGGTACCCGTTGACGCGTTGACCTTCGGGGTGCGCGTCCTTGAACATTTCCTGTTGCACTGCTGAAGAACCCGAGGCGACTATGAGAGGAACGGTCCACAGTGTCTTTTCCGTATAACCCCTACGACTTCCTGCCTGAGCTACCGACGTTCACGGTGACCTCCGAATCGTTCACCGACGGGCAACCGTTGGCCAACGACCAGGTCAGCGGCATCATGGGAGCCGGCGGGTCAGACATCTCGCCCCAGCTGAGTTGGTCGGGTTTTCCCGAGACCACACGCAGTTTCGCCGTCACCGTCTACGACCCCGACGCGCCGACGGTCTCGGGGTTCTGGCACTGGGCGGTCTTCAACATCCCGGCCACGGTCACCGATCTTCCTGCCGGCGTCGGCGACGGCAGTGCGAGCGGGTTCCCGGGTGACGCAATCACTTTGGCCAATGACGCCGGGCTGAGGCGGTTCCTTGGAGCCGCTCCACCGGCCGGGCACGGACCCCACCGCTACATCGTGGCCGTGCACGCCGTTGGGGTCGAGAAGCTCGATGTGCCGGCCGACGCGACTCCGGCCTACCTGGGCTTCAACCTGTTCGGTCAGGCAATAGCCCGTGCGCTCATCCACGGTACCTACGAACAGGACTAGCGATTTCGGCGCGGTTGTCTTCGCAGCGTCGATAACCACGCCGAACTCATCGAGTCGCCGACCCGATGGCGTCGGCAAGACTGCTGAAGCCGTTCGCGTGTAGCCGGCGTGCGATCCCGTCATGGATTGTCTTGGCCCACAGCCCGCCGCCGTATACAAACCCGGTATAGCCCTGTAGCAGCGAGGCGCCCGATACGATGCGCTCCCACGCGTCGTCGGGGGTCTCGATGCCGCCGACGCTGATGAGCACCAGTCGGTCGCCCGCGCGCCGGTACAGCCGGCGCAGCACCTGCACGGAGCGACGGGCCACCGGGGGACCCGAGATGCCGCCGGGTCCCAGTTCCCGCACCCCCGGTGTGGTCAGCCCGTCACGCGACACGGTCGTGTTGGTGGCCACGATCCCGGCGAGGCCGAGTTCGACGGTCAGGTCGGCGATCTCGTCGATGTCACTGTCGGCGAGATCGGGTGCGATCTTGACCAGTACCGGCGTCGAGGTCTCTGACGTCACCGCGGCCAGGATTGGCCGCAGCGACTCAACAGACTGCAGGTCGCGCAGGCCTGGGGTGTTCGGTGAGCTCACGTTCACCACCAGGTAGGCGGCCAGCGGTCCCAGCAGCCGGGCGCTCTCGGCGTAGTCGTCGGCTGCCCGCTCGGGCGGGGTGATCTTGGTCTTGCCGATGTTGACCCCGATCGGCACCTCGGGGCTGCCACGGGTGAGCGCAACCGCGAGCGCGCCGGCCCCGTGGTTGTTGAATCCCATTCGGTTGAGCAGCGCCCGGTCGGCGGGCAGCCGGAACATCCGCGGCGGCGGATTGCCCGGCTGTGGTAGTGCGGTGACGGTGCCTACTTCGGCGTATCCAAAGCCCAACGCGCCCCAGGTGTGTACACCCAGCCCGTCCTTGTCGAAGCCGGCCGCCAGCCCCATCGGTCCCGGAAACCGCACGCCGAACAGCGTGCTGGCCAGCGCCGGGTCGGACGGGCGCAGCCGGCGCGCCAGCAGTTCACGCACGAGGGTGGGGGTGGTCGCGGCCCGTAGACCGGCGAACACCCAGGTATGGATCCGTTCCGGCGGTGCCAGGAACAGTGCTCGCCGCAGCATCGGGTACATCAATTTCTGTCCGCCTACAGCGTGGGGTGTTCGGGGTCGTGCGGCCGGTCGGCGCGTCGCCTGCGCCGCAACAGTACTCGCCTGCTGCCATCGGTGTAGAGCCGAACTCGCGTCAACTCCCAGCCCCGGAACTCGGCCTCGATCGACAACCGGATCGACGCGTTGACTCGGGTGACATCGGGGGGGAGGCGCAGCGGAATCCACTCGTATTCGCCGGAACGGTCGTCGTTGACCATCTGGTGCCACGCGGTGGGCATCCGGGCCGGCGAACCCGAGTTCACTTCGGGGCTCCGGCCGGGGTGATCACCTGGACGCCGGCCCCCGCGCCGGAAACCACGTAGAGAGTTTCGGACGCATCGTCGAAAGCCAGTGAATTGGGCTGCTGCACAGTTGGATATCGCACCTTCTCCACGGGAATCCCGGTCGACAGATCGTACCCGACAACGGTGTTGGTTGCCGTCTGAGCGACCCACGCCAGTGCCGTCGGGGTATCGGACGCCACAAGGCCGTACGGCGAGTCCGGCACCGGGAAGCGCTGACGCAGGATGAGCGGGTCGACCCCGTACACCAGCAACTCGCCTCCCCGGGTGTCGGCCACCAACACCCGGCCGGCCCTGTCGGTGGCCATCGTGGTGGCGCCCTGACCGGCCCGCAACGCCTGGTTGGACTTGGTGCCTTCGGCGTTCAGACTGGTAACCGATGTCTGGCCCCGGTCCAACACGACCGCGGTGTTGCCCTGGGTGACAATGCTGTCCACCCGCGCGAAGATCTTCAACTGTGCCCCGACCGTGGTGTCGGAGGCCAGCGTGTATACGGCCCCGTCGGCGCTGCCGAGCACCAGCTTTCCGTCGCTGCGCCGCGCGATTGCGGTGAAATCGACCCCGTCGTGGCCTTCTACGCCGATCCTCGTCGCGGCACCGGAGGCGATATCGAACTGGAAGTAGCCGCCCTTCGTCGACAGGAACAGCCGTCCCTCGTCATCGCCGGCCATCGCCGAAGCGGTGCCGTCCAGCCGTACCGGAACGGGATCGCCCGTCGCAGAGAACACGGTGATGACTGCCTGATCACCGGCATCCCCGCCGAGGACCGCCAGCGAATCTGTGCCCGCGTCGAATACGGCCGCCTGCGCCGGCCCGGCCAACGGGAGCACCACTCCCGCCGGCGTGGCCGTCACCGGCGGCGATTCGGCGGCCCGCGCCGGAACAATGGTGGGTGGGGATGGGTCCACCAGGTCCGACGAACAACCGGTGAACAACGCCATGCCCAGCACCGCCACGCCCAGCACCGCCACGCCGAGGCGAACCAGTCGGGCTGGTGGGTCGATGCGACGCGACAACGGATTGCTCTCGATTGTGGGCGAAAACAGGATCGGAACGTCAGTGTATTCAAATTCGGCGACCCGAAACGCCCGTATCCCGGCCCAAGTTGACGCGGACGACGGTATGGTGCTGGCCATGACTCTCGCGGCGGACAGCGACGTGACCGATCGAGAATTCGCAGTTGAAGACATCACCACCGGGGTGCACGCCAGTGGGTTTGGCCAGGTCGGCGACGGCCGCCCGTTCTCTTTCCACACCGAACGCCACGCACTGGTCGTGGAGATCTACCGGCCGCGTCTGCGGGATCTGGTCCCGCAGGCGGAGGACATCGTGGCAATGGCCACTCGCAAGCTCACCGAAATCGACGTGTTCGACGAGCGCAGCCTCGCTGCCGCCGTCCGCGATGCCGTCGCCGAAGCGCAGCCGGTGCCTCGTAACGGCCGCTGACGGGCACTGATGACGGCCCCCGACCGCACCCCACGGTACGGTCGTGGTCGTGACGGACGTGCCTGCGATGTCCTGGCTGCAGGTTGTCGTCCTCTCGGTTCTGCAAGGCCTCACCGAATTTCTGCCGGTTTCCTCATCGGGACACCTGGCCATCGCGTCGCGGGTGTTCTTTGACGAGGATGCCGGTGCCTCCTTCACCGCCGTGAGTCAGCTCGGCACCGAAGCGGCCGTGCTGGTGTACTTCGCCCGCGACATCGTGCGGATCGTCAAGGCGTGGTTCCACGGCCTGTTCGTGGCTGCCCAGCGCACCGTCGACTATTGGCTGGGGTGGTGGGTGATCATCGGCTCGATCCCGATCGGTGTGGTCGGGCTGCTCTTCAAGGACGAGATTCGCACCGGGGCCCGCAATCTCTGGCTGGTGGCGACCGCGCTCATAGTCTTTTCGCTGGTGATCGCCGCCGCCGAGCACTTCGGTAAGCAGACTCGACAGGTCGAGCAGCTCACCTGGAAGGACAGCGTCGTCGTCGGATTGGCGCAATGTCTCGCACTGGTGCCCGGGGTGTCCCGGTCGGGAGCGACGATCAGTGCGGGCCTATATCTGGGCCTTGACCGTGAGCTCGCGGCGCGCTTCGGTTTCTTGTTGGCGATCCCGGCGGTATTCGCCTCGGGCT
This sequence comes from Actinomycetes bacterium, assembly GCA_022601135.1. GTDB lineage: Bacteria > Actinomycetota > Actinomycetes > Mycobacteriales > Mycobacteriaceae > Mycobacterium. Next base: position 23,803 of record JAHZJB010000155.1, read on the forward strand.
TGTTCTCGCTGCCCGACGCGTTCAATCCGGTCGGGGAAGGCATGAGCGCCAGTGGCGCCCAACTGCTGGCGGCTACGGCGATCACATTCATCGTCGGGTTCGCCGCGGTGTCGTGGTTCCTGCGTTTCCTGGTTCGGCACAGCATGTACTGGTTTGTCGGCTATCGCATCATCCTGGGAGTTGTGGTCTTGATTCTGCTGAGTACCGGCGTGGTGGCTGCTGCGTGACGGTTTTGTTGCTGCGGCATGGCCGTTCCACCTCGAATACGGCGCACACCTTGGCGGGCCGGTCCCCGGGTGTCGACCTCGACGATCACGGCCGCAAGCAGGCCCGGGCGCTGGTCGAGCGGGTCGGGTCATTGCCGATCCGGTTCATCGTCCGTTCGCCGTTGTTGCGATGTGAGCGAACGGTGGAACCGCTGGCCGCGGCGCTGGAACTGGAGCCGGTCGTCGACGAGCGCCTGTCCGAAGTCGACTATGGCTCCTGGACCGGCCGCAAGATCGGTGAGTTGGTGCAGGAACCGCTCTGGACCGTGATCCAGCAGCAGCCCAGCGCCGCGGTGTTTCCGGACGGGGAGGGACTGGCCGGAGTCCAGGCCCGCGCGGTGGCTGCGGTGCGCGAACACGACCGCAGGCTGGCCGCCGAGCACAGCGGCGACGTGCTGTGGGTCGCATGCACCCACGGCGACGTGATCAAGGCCGTGCTGGCCGATGCGCTCGGCGCACATCTGGACAGCTTCCAACGCATCAATGCCGACCCGGCATCGGTGAGCGTCGTCCGCTACACGACGCTGCGACCGTTCGTGATCCATGTCAACCACACCGGCGCTAGGCTGAACTCCGCGTTATCCGTCCCCCGTAGTGGCGAAACGTCTCAGGAAGGCGGGCAAGAAGGCGAAGTGCCCACCGGCGACGCCGTCGTGGGCGGATCGACCGGATGAGTGCCACACCGCACAATTACGGCTGACGTGGCATTGCCGGTATTTTGGAGGTGCCATGGCCCGCGAAATCCACGTCTTCCGCACGCCCGACCGCTTCGTGGCCGGGACAGTCGGCCAACCCGGAAATCGGACCTTCTATCTACAGGCCGTTCACGAGAAGCGGGTGATCTCGGTGATCCTGGAGAAGCAGCAGGTCGAGGTGCTTGCCGAGCGGATCGCCGCACTGTTGGTGGAGATCAACCGCCGTTTCGGCACGCCGGTTCCGCCCGATACCGGTCAGGTTGAGGACCTGAGCCCATTGATCACCCCGGTCGATGCCGAGTTCCGGGTCGGCACCATGGGGCTGGGGTGGGATTCCGAGGCGGAGACGGTCGTCGTGGAACTGCTCGCGGTCTCGGACGCCGAGTTCGACGCGTCGGTGGTCCTCGACGACGCCGAAGAAGGCCCTGACGCGGTGCGGGTCTTCCTGACCCCTGAATCGGCTCGCGAGTTCGCGACGCGCTCCAATCGGGTCATCTCCGCGGGTCGTCCGCCTTGTCCGCTCTGCGATGAGCCGCTGGACCCCGATGGACACATGTGCGTCCGAACCAACGGCTACCGGCGTGGCACGCTTGCCGGGTCCGACGATGCCGACGACACCTGAACAGGCGCTAGAGCGCGGCGAGCTGACCGTCATCGGCCGAATCCGCTCCGCCAGCAATGCGACGTTCCTGTGCGAGGCCACGCTGGACGATCGTGTTCAACACTGCGTGTACAAGCCGGTGCGGGGCGAGGCTCCATTGTGGGACTTCCCAGACGGCACGCTGGCCGGACGTGAACTGTGCAGCTACCTGATTTCGGCAGCTCTTGGTTGGAATATCGTGCCCTACACCATCATTCGTGACGGTCCGGCTGGCCCGGGGATGTTGCAGCGCTGGGTTGACCAACCGGGCGACCGTAATGGTGGTGATGCTGCCCGCGATGCGGGGCCCGACCTGATCGACGTGCTCCCATCGGGCCGGATACCCGCCGGATTCCTGCCGGTATTGCAGGCCTATGACTACGCCGGTGACCAGGTCACACTCGTGCATGCCGACGATGACCGGCTTCGCCAAGTGGCGGTGTTCGACATTCTGATCAACAACGCCGACCGCAAGGGCGGACATGTCCTCACCGGCGTGGACGGGCAGGTCTACGGCGTGGACCACGGCGTCTCGCTACATGTCGAGGACAAGTTGCGGACCGTGTTGTGGGGCTGGGCCGGAAAGCCCGTCGACGACGACATCCTCGCGTCGGTCGGCCGGCTCGGCGAGGCGCTCGGCGACGAGCTCGGCGCACAGCTGTGTCACCACATCACCCCGCGTGAAGTGGCTGCGTTGCAAGCCAGAGTTGTTGCCCTACTGAGAGATCCGGTCATGCCAGCACCTGACGGGCGGCGACCGATACCCTGGCCGGCCTTCTGACGTGGTGTACTTGCCCGGTGATCCTCACCGATGCGGCGCTGGCCGCGGCCGTGGCCGCCGAAGCCGGTGAGCTACTGCTCGCGATGCGCGACCAGGTCGGGTATGAGGATTTCTATGACCCCTACTACCTCGGCGACGCCGGGGACAAGCGTGCCAACGCGTTGATCTTGGACCGGCTGCAGCGGGAGCGGCCGAACGATTCAATGCTGTCCGAGGAGGCAGTCGACGACGGGTCGAGGGTGGACGCCGACCGAGTGTGGATCGTCGACCCGGTCGATGGCACCCACGAGTACTCGATGCCCGGCCGTGCCGACTGGGCGGTGCACATCGCCCTATGGCAACGCAATTCAGATGCCACCGGCACCATCACCGACGCTGCTGTCGCTCTGCCCGCGCACGGCGAGGTGTACCGCACTGACACCGTGACCGCTCCGCCCCCGCGTGCCGACGGTCCGATCCGCATCACCGCCAGCTCGAACAGGCCGCCCGCGGTGCTGTGGTGGCTCCGGGATCAGCTCGACATCCAGCTGATCCGGATCGGGTCGGCGGGAGCCAAGGCGATGGCCGTGGTACGCGGTGACGTCGACGCCTATGTGCATGCCGGTGGCCAGTGGGAGTGGGATTCGGCAGCTCCCGCCGGCGTGTTATGGGCCGCGGGCATGCATGCGTCGCGGCTCGACGGTTCACCGCTGGTATACAACTGTCGCGATCCGTACCTCCCGGATCTCTTGATGTGCCGCCCGGAAGTGGCCGACACACTGTTGGAAGCAATCTGGTCGGCCCGCCGAGAACGGCGGAGCGGGACCAGACCGGGATTGACGCGGGAATGAAACAACCGTCGGCTTCGGTCCCAGATGGCTCGGTCCCAGATGGCCATGTTTAGAGTCGATGCCATGCGAGCATGGTCGGCGCCGAGCGTTCCGGAGCTGACCGGACGGGGTCCGCAGCTGCGGCTCTACGACAGCGCGGACCGGCAGGTGCGCCCGGTTACCCCCGGTCGCACGGCGACCATGTACGTCTGTGGGATCACCCCGTACGACGCTACCCACCTGGGTCACGCCGCCACCTATCTGACCTTCGACCTGGTGCACCGCGTCTGGCTCGATGCCGGTCACGAAGTGTATTACGTGCAGAACGTCACCGACGTCGACGATCCGCTGTTCGAGCGTGCCGAGCGCGATGGGATCGGTTGGCGCGAACTGGCCGACCGTGAGACCGAGTTGTTCGGTGAGGATATGTCGGCGCTGAGGGTCCTGCCGCCCCACGGCTACGTCGCCGCCACCGAAGCGGTGGCCGAAGTCATCGAGGTCGTCGAGAAATTACTGGCCTGCGGAGCCGCCTACGTCGTCGACGATCCGCAGTATCCAGACGTGTACTTCCGGGTAGGCGCGACCAAACAGTTCGGCTACGAATCGGGCTGCGACCGCGAAACCATGCTCGCACTGTTCAGCGAGCGCGGAGGCGACCCCGAGCGCCCCGGAAAGAGCGACCCGCTCGATGCGCTGCTGTGGCAGGTCGAACGACCGGGGGAGCCCAGTTGGTCCTCGCCGTTCGGGCCGGGTCGACCGGGCTGGCACGTCGAATGCGCAGCAATTGCGCTCAGCCGCATGGGAACCGATCTGGATATCCAGGGCGGCGGCAGGGATCTGATTTTTCCGCACCATGAATTCTCCGCCGCGCACGCCGAATCCGTGACCGGCGAGCGCCGCTTCGCGCGGCACTACGTGCACACCGGCATGATCGGCTGGGAGGGTCACAAGATGTCGAAGAGTCGCGGAAACCTGGTGCTGGTGTCCGAGCTGCGCCGACAGGGCGTCGATCCGTCCCTCATCCGGCTCGGGTTGTTCGCCGGGCACTACCGGGACGACCGGTTCTGGAGCCACGAGGTGCTCGAAGAGGCACAGCAGCGGCTGCTGCGGTGGCGCGCCGCTACCTCGCTGGCCGAAGCGCCGGACGCCGCCGATGTCGTCGCTCGGGTCCGCCGCTATTTGGCCGACGACCTGAACACCCCGAAAGCGTTTGCCGCCCTTGATGGTTGGTCGACCGATGCGCTGTCCTACGGGGGTCGTGACAGCACTGCCGGGGCGACGGTAGCGACCGCAGTCGACGCGTTGCTGGGGATTGCGTTGTAACCGATCCGCTTGGAGTAGGTTGCGGCTATGGGTTCTGTGGCCGCAAAGACGGTCTTCATCACCGGTGCCGCACGCGGTGTCGGCGCCGAAGTCGCCCGCCGACTGCACGGCAGAGGCGCCAGGTTGGTCCTGACTGACATCGATGACGCACCGCTTGCCGAACTCGTGCGCGAGTTGGGCGGTGATCGCGTATACAGCGTCGTGGCTGACGTGCGCGACCTAGCGGCCATGCAGAGCGCGGCGGCGAGCGCCGTCGACCGATTCGGCGGCATCGACATCGTCATGGCCAACGCCGGCATCGCAACCTACGGTTCGGTGCTGCAGGTCGACCCCAAGGCGTTCCAGACAATGCTGGACGTCAACGTCATGGGCGTCTTTCATACCGTACGGGCAACGCTCCCCTCGGTCGTCGATCGGCGCGGCTATGTGCTGATCGTTTCGTCGCTGGCGGCGTACGCGCCTGCGCCGGGCCTGGCTCCGTACAACGCCGCCAAGGCGGCGGTGGAGCAGTTCGCCAACGCTCTTCGTCTGGAGGTCGGGTACCGCGGAGTCGACGTCGGTTCCGCGCACATGTCCTGGATCGACACGCCGTTGGTTCGCGAATCAAGAGCCGATATGCCGACATTCGCCGAGCTCGTGACCAAGTTGCCGTTTCCGCTGAACAAAACGACGTCCGTCGAAGCCTGTGGGCGGGCCTTCGTCTCCGGCATCGAGCAGCGCAGGCGACACGTCAACTGTCCAGGCTGGGTCGGCACGTTCCGGTGGCTCAAACCGCTCCTGTCCACCTTCGTCGGCGACCGCCAGGTGGGCACGTTGGTGCCTGAGCTGCTTCCGCGAATGGACGCCGAGGTGGCTGCGCTCGGTCGGTCCATGAGCGCCCGGATCGAAGAATTGGAAGAGCGGTGATCCGCCGCCTGGTCTGTTACGCGCTGACGCCGGCCTAGTGTGCGTTCAGATCGCGAATACTGCTCAAATAGCGATCTGTATGCACACCAGCGGGCGCTACCGGGCGCTACCGCCCTCGGGGTCTTCGGTCGGGCGCTACCGCCCTCGGCGACGCAGGTAGCGCTCGAACTCGGCGGCCAGCGCATCACCATCGATCTTGCCGATCGCCTCGTCCATGTCGACCTCGGCGTCGCCGCGTTCCTCCAGGGACTGGACATATTCGGCGATTTCGTCGTCGTCGGAGGTCATGTCGGTGACCGCCTGCTCCCACTCCTCGGCCTGGCCGGGCAGGTCGGCAAGTGGCACCTCGACGTCGAGGACATCCTCGACCCTCCGCAGCAGAGCGACGGTGGCCTTGGGGTTCGGTGGCTGCGACACATAGTGCGGGACTGCGGCCCAGAACGTGACTGCCGGTATCCCGGCCTGCACGCAGGCGTCCTGGAATACTCCGGCGATGCCGGTCGGCCCCTCATATCGGGTCTCCTCCAGTCCGAAGGCCTTCGCCGAGTCGGAGGAGTAGGCCGCACCCGACACCGGTACCGGCCTGGTGTGCGGGGTGTCGGCCAGCAGAGCGCCCAGGATGACGACCTTCTGCACGTTGAGCTTGTCCGCGATGGCCAGCAACTCCGCGCAGAAAGTTCGCCAGCGCATGTTGGGTTCCACCCCGTGCATCAGCACGATGTCGCGATCGCTGCCCGGCGGCCGGCAGTGCGATATCCGCATCGACGGCCAGAGCAGTTCCCGAGTCACGCCCTCGATCTGGCGAATCACCGGCCTGTTCACCTGGTAGTCGTAGTAGGCCTCGTCGTCGATCTCGAGAAGCGCGTTGGCCTCCCACACGGAGTCCAGGTGCTGGAGCGCATCGCTGGCCGCGTCACCGGCGTCATTCCACCCCTCGAACGCTGCGACGATGACGGTGTCGTGCAAATCGGGCAGGTCGGATGGCTTCGGACCGCTGAAATCCGAGGGGGTCACAAGGCCAGCGTAAGCCCTGCGTGGGCCGGATTAGCGGCATCGACCCGCAGTCGCGACCAAAGTCGAGCCCGAATACGTTCGGCGACCAGTCGCTCACGGGAGCCGGTCGCTAACAGGGCGCGGTCAATCGCCGCGAGGAATTGGGCGTCTCAGATGTCGAGCGGGTGGCGACGTAGACTTGCCTGGTCGAGAGGCGTTGCAACGGTTATCGGGGGGCCGCTCCCTCCCGTTATCCGCCACGCTCGGCAGAGCTAAGGACGCCTTCCACCACGGAAGGAGCGCACGTGAACGCCATTCTCTCGGACACCTTCGTGCCGAACATCCGCCCGGACTGCACCGATGAACTGACCGCAGGTCTGCGGCGCCGGATCATGGTGATCGACGGCGCGATGGGTACGGCGATCCAGCGGGACCGGCCGGACGAGGCCGGCTACCGCGGCGAGCGGTTCAAGGACTGGCCCAGTGACCTCCAAGGCAACAATGACCTGCTCACCCTGACGCAGCCGCACATCATCGGGGGGATTCACCGCGATTACCTCGAGGCGGGCGCCGACATCCTGGAGACCAACACGTTCAACGCGAACGCGGTCTCGCTCTCCGACTACGACATGGCGGAACTGAGCTACGAGCTGAACTACGCCGGCGCTGCCCTGGCGCGGGTGGCCTGCGACGAGTTCAGCACCGCGGAGAAGCCACGCTACGTCGCCGGCACCCTCGGTCCGACGACGCGGACCGCGTCGATCTCGCCAGACGTCAATGATCCCGGCGCGCGCAACGTCTCCTACGACCAGTTGGTTGCCGCCTATCTGGAAGCTGCCAACGGCCTGGTTGATGGTGGTGCCGATATCATTTTGGTCGAGACGATCTTCGATTCGCTGAACGCCAAGGCCGCGGTATTCGCCATCGAGACGTTGTTCGAGGACCGGGGACGCCGCTGGCCGGTGATCATCTCCGGCACCATCACCGATGCTTCCGGGCGGACGTTGTCCGGTCAGGTCACCGAGGCATTCTGGAACGCGATCAGGCACGTGCGGCCGCTCGCGGTCGGCCTCAATTGCGCGCTGGGGGCGCCGGAGATGAGACCCTACATCGCCGAGATGTCGCGGATCGCGGATACCTTCGTCTCCTGCTACCCGAACGCCGGTCTGCCCAACGCCTTCGGTGAGTACGACGAATCACCCGAACACCAGGCCGGCTACATCGCTGAGTTCGCCGAAGCCGGCCTGGTCAACCTGGTGGGTGGCTGCTGCGGTACGGCGCCGCCGCACATCGCCGAGATCGCCAAGGTCGTGGCGGGTAGACCGCCGCGCGAGGTGCCGGAGATTCCAATTGCGACCCGGCTCTCCGGCCTGGAGCCGCTCAACATCACCGACGATTCCTTGTTCGTGAACATCGGGGAACGCACCAACATCACCGGTTCCGCCCGGTTCCGAAACCTGATCAAGGCCGAGGACTACGACACCGCGTTGTCGGTCGCCCTGCAGCAGGTCGAGGTCGGTGCGCAGGTCATCGACATCAACATGGACGAGGGCATGATCGATGGCATTGCCGCGATGGACCGGTTCACCAAATTGATCGCGGCCGAGCCGGACATCAGCCGTGTTCCGGTGATGATCGACTCCTCCAAGTGGGAGGTCATCGAGGCTGGCCTGAAGAACGTGCAGGGCAAGCCGATCGTGAACTCGATCTCCATGAAGGAGGGCGAGGAGAAATTCATCCGCGAAGCACGGCTGTGCCGCAAATACGGTGCCGCCGTCGTGGTGATGGCCTTCGACGAGCAGGGGCAGGCCGACAACCTGGAACGGCGCAAGGAGATCTGCGGGCGCGCCTACCGGATCCTGACCGAAGAGGTCGATTTCCCGCCAGAGGACATCATCTTCGACCCGAACTGCTTTGCGCTGGCCACCGGTATCGAGGAGCACGCGACGTACGGGATCGACTTCATCCAGGCCTGCGCCTGGATCAAGGAGAACCTGCCCGGGGTGCACATCTCCGGCGGCATCTCGAACGTGTCGTTCTCGTTCCGGGGCAACAACCCCGTCCGCGAAGCGATTCACGCGGTATTCCTGTTCCACGCCATCAAGGCCGGCCTGGACATGGGCATCGTCAACGCGGGTGCCCTGGTGCCCTACGACTCGATCGACGCAGAGCTGCGGGACCGGATCGAGGACGTTGTACTCAACCGCCGCGAGGACGCGGCCGAAAGGCTCCTGGAGATCGCGGAGCGGTACAACAGTTCGGAGAAGGCCGATGATCCGGTGGCCGCCGAATGGCGCGCCCTGCCGATCCGTGAGCGAATTACGCACGCCTTGGTGAAGGGCCTCGACGCGCACGTCGACGACG
>JAHZJB010000156.1 GCA_022601135.1 Actinomycetes bacterium
CCCCTTTTCGCCTGGCGAATGGGGACCTTTGCGTCTGCTCGCCGGCGCCGGTTTGCTCGCTAGCGCGGGTGACGCCACATCTGCCACATTGTCGGGCCGTCGTCCGGCAGGGTCAACTCGCCAGTTACCTCGAAGCCGAACCGCAGGTAGTACGGCAGGTTCGACTCGTTGGTGGACTCCAGGTAGGCGGGCGCACCCTCGTCGTCGCAGCGGTCCAGCCGCGACCGCATCAACGCCTGCCCGAACCCGGCCCCCCTGACATCAAGGCCACTGCCGATCACCCCTAGATACCAGTGCGGCTCCTCGGGATGGTGCTTCTTCATCAGCTCGCTGATCGCCATCCCCCGCCCGACGCGACGCCCGATCGCCCACAGAAAGCTCGGCATCATCCGCCATTCCTCGCGCGGTGTCTGTTTCCAGCGTCCCGGCGGATCCCACAGCGCCGCGGCCCCTACCTCCCCGGCACTACTCGCCACTTCCACCGCACCACCGGCCAGGTAGTGGTGCCGGGTCATCGTCGCGAATATCTGCGACAGTGCGTTGGCCCGCCGTGCATCGTCGGGCAGCATCCATCGCATCACGGGGTCATCGAAAAAGGCCTGCCCCAGCACCCGCGAAAGGCTTCGAACGTCCGCTTTCCGCGCGACGCGGACGTCAACCGCCGACGACACGTCGAATCAGCCCTGGGTGATGTAGGCCTGGAGCTGTTCCTGTTCGCGCTCAAGCTCTTCCATTCGGGTCTTCACCACGTCGCCGATGCTCACGATCCCGACGAGCCGGCCCTCGACCACAACGGGAACGTGCCGAACCCTCTTCGTCGTCATCAACGCACTCAGGCTGTCCACCGAGTCCTCTGGCGAGCAGGTCGCCACCATCGTCGTCATGATCTCCGACACCGGGCGCTGCAGCAGCTCGCCACCGATGTCGTGCAACGCACGCACCACGTCGCGCTCAGAGACGATGCCGAGCAGGCCGTCCGGCGAGACCACCACCATCGCTCCGATGTTGCGTACCGACAACTCGGTCAACAACCCGGCAACCGAGGTCTCCGGGGTGATCGTGGCCACGGTCGCACCCTTGCCGCGTAAGACATCAGATATGCGCATAGCTTTCTCCCCATCGTCACTCCGTGCACACCAGGCTATGCAATAAAGTCGGCGGCGTTCGGAGTTTTGCGCCCGCACGAACCCCGGCAGACGGTTAAGTGGGTTCCATGATCGAAGTCACCTTGCTGGGCACGGGCAGCCCCATACCCGACGCGAACCGGGCGGGACCCGCCACGCTGGTTCGCGCGGGCGATCAGACGTTTCTGGTGGACTGTGGTCGTGGCGTGCTGCAACGCACCGCCGCCCTCGGAGTGGGTGCCAACAGCTTGTCCGCGCTGCTGTTGACGCACCTGCACAGCGACCACATCGCCGACCTGGGCGACGTGCTGATCACCCGATGGGTGTCCAACTTCGCTCCCGAGCTGCCCCCGCTGCCGATCATCGGCCCCCCGGGGACCGCCGAAGTCGTCGAGAACACGTTGAAGGCCTTCAACTTTGACATCGGATATCGCATCGCCCACCATGCCGATCTGACGACGCCGCCGCCCGTCGAAGTGGAGGAAGTGACCGACGGCGTGGTGTGGGGTCGCGACGGGGTCAGGATCCGGGTCGCGCCCACCGATCACCGACCTGTCGCACCGACCATCGGTTTCCGCATCGAACATGACGGGGCATCGGTCGTGCTGGCAGGTGACACGGTGCCCTGCCCGACCCTCGACGAACTGGCCGCCGGCGCAGGCGCATTGGTACACACCGCGATTCGTCGAGACCTCATCGAACCGATGCCGATGCAGCGGATCAAGGACATCTGCGACTACCACTCCTCGGTGGAACAGGCCGCGGAGACCGCCGCCCGCGCCGGTGTGGGCATCCTGATTCTCACCCACTATGTGCCGGCCATCCAACCCGGTCAGGAAGAGCAGTGGCGGTCGCTGGCCGCGTCGGTATTCGACCGCCAGATCGAGATCGGCGACGACCTGCATCGAGTCGAGGTGCACCCGGGTGTGGGTGCCCGGAGGGATTAAGCCAACCGAGTGATCTCCACGATTACGTCGAGGTCGGTAGACCCCTCCCCGGAATAGATACCCTTGAGCGGCGGGACATCCGAGTAATCCCGGCCTACTCCGACGCTGATGTACTGCTCGTTGATTCTGGCATCGTTGGTGGGGTCGTAATGCCACCACTGCCCCGTCCATGCCTGGATCCAGGCGTGACTTTGCCCGTCGACGGTCTCGTCGAGCTTCGCATCGGGGTTGGGGTGCAAGTAACCCGACACGTATCGCGCTGGAATCCCCATCCCGCGCAACAACATCAACGTCAGATGCGCGAAGTCCTGGCACACTCCCCTGCCCTCGCGTAACGCATCAACGCCCGACGTGTGCACTCCGGTGGTGCCGGGCACGTACTCGAGTTCACCCTGCACCCAACGTGCCGCCTCGATGACCGCCTGGGCAGGATCGTTGTACTTCGCGATACGGCGGCCCACCCGCTGAATGCGCTTGCTTGCCGGAACATAGCGCGTCGGTGAGAGCATCTCATCGTATTTGTCGACTACCGCCTCGGCAGCCAGGTCGTCCCAGCTGACCTGGATCGTCGGCGGTTCCGGGCAGTCGGTCTCCACCACTGAGGAGGAAGTCACCTGCAGCTCGGTGTGCGGCGCGTGCAGGTCGAAGGAGGTCACCGCCGTACCCCAGTAGTCGACGTACCGGTATGACCTGGTAGCCGGCACCGTCTCGACGCGATTGAGGATGACGTTCTGCCGTAAGTCCGATCTGGGCGTGAGCCTTGCCTCATTGAATGACGCCGTAACCGGGGACTTGTAGGCATAGCCCGTGTCGTGGATGACCCGCATCCGCCACATCTCAGACCTCGCCCTCTTCGATCACCAGAGCACCATCGCGGCCCGCGTCCGTCCATGCCACCCACGGGGCCGAGTGGAAATATTCCTGCGCCAACTCTTCTCCGACATCAGCGCACGTCACCTGAATCCGCGCGAGACGTTCTTCCAGCGACTCCAGCAGCACGCCCGGCGGGAGGAATTCCAACTCGCTGCGGGCGCTACCGAGCAGGCGTTGTGCCTCCGCGGTGGCACCTATCCTGTTGTATCGCCGCTTGTGAAGTTCGTCGAGGCTGTGTTCGGCCAGTCTCAGCGAGTACACGGCCGAACGCGGGAAGGCCCGGTCCAGCAACATGAACTCGACTACCCGGGCAGCGTCCAGCACGCCCCGATAGGTACGAAGGTAGGTGTCATGAGCGCCTGCGGCCCGCAGCACCGTCACCCATGCCGGCGAAGACGCACTGTCACCGACGCGGGACAGCAACAGGCGCACCGTCATGTCGACACGTTCGATCGCACGGCCCAACACCATGAATCGGTATCCGTCGTCGCGAGCCAGGGTGGAGTCGGCCAGGCCGGCGAACATCGCCGCGCGACCCTCCACATACGACAGGAACTCATACGGGCCAAGACGCCTGGCGGCTCGCTCTCGCTCTGGCAACGCGTTGAAGGTGGTGTTGAGGCACTCCCAGATATCGGTGGAGGTGACCTCACGTGCGCCACGGGCGTTCTCTCTGGCCGCCGAAATCGCTTGCACGATCGAACACCCGCCGCGGCCATCGGTGTCCCGACTGAACGCCACCAGATCGGTCAGCGACCACAGGTCCAGGGCTGACTCGGGTGGTTCCATGCCGAGAACCCGCAGCAGCGTGCGCGACGCCTGATCCGGGTCCACGCTGGAGTCCTCAAGGATCTGATGGACGGTGACGTCGAGGATGCGCGCCTTATCGTCGGCGCGCTCGACGTAGCGACCGATCCAGTAGAGCGACTCCGCGTTACGTGCCAACATCAGCCTGTCACCGCCCGCTGCTGCTGTTGTTGCTGCTGCTGTTGCTGTTGCTGTTGCTGGGAAGACGATTCGTCGCCGTCCTTGTCAACCTTGGATCCCTTCGAGGTTTTGGGAAGGGAACGGACAACTTCCGCGGCGGCCAGTTCGCGTTTGGCCCCCGATGAGCGTGAGGCGAGCACCCAGGTGTCCTTCGATCCGCCGCCCTGGCTGGAGTTCACCACCAGGGAACCCTCCGGGAGAGCGACCCGGGTGAGCCCACCGGGCAGCACCCAGACGTCTTCACCATCGTTGACCGCGAAAGGACGGAGATCGACATGGCGGGGCGAAAGTTCGTCGCCGATCTGGGTCGGCACGGTCGACAACTGCACGACCGGTTGTGCGATCCACCCCCGAGGGTCAGCGTTGATCTTCTTGGTGATGGTGGCCAATTCCTTCTCTGAAGCTTCCGGGCCGAACACGATTCCGTAGCCGCCTGACCCCTCGACCGGTTTGATGACCAACTCGTCGACCCGGTCCAGCACCTCCTCGCGTTCCTCATCCAGCCAGCACCGGAAGGTGTCGACGTTGGCCAGCAGCGGCTTCTCACCGAGGTAGTACTCGATGATCGTCGGCACGTATGTGTAGACGAGCTTGTCGTCGCCTACGCCGTTACCCACGGCGCTCGAGATCACCACGTTGCCGGCGCGGGCGGCGTTGAGGATCCCGGCTACGCCGAGCACCGAATCAGGATGAAACTGCATCGGGTCGAGGTAGTCATCGTCAATGCGCCGATAGATAACGTCGACCTGCCGCTCGCCCTCGGTGGTGCGCATGTAGACAGTGTTGTCCCGGCAGAACAGGTCACGGCCCTCGACGAGTTCCACGCCCATCTGCCGGGCCAGCAGCGAATGCTCAAAGTACGCGGAGTTGTATACGCCCGGGGTCAACACGACAACGGCTGGCTCGGCGACGTTGTTGGCGGCAGCGTTGCGCAGCGCCCGCAGCAGATGCGATGCATAGTCGCCCACCGCGCGTACCCGGTGCGTCGCGAACAGATCCGGAAACACCCGGGCCATCGAGCGGCGGTTCTCCATGACGTAGGAAACACCCGACGGCGAACGGAGGTTGTCCTCGAGAACCCGGAAGGTTCCCTGCCCGTCGCGGATGAGATCAATGCCCGCGACGTGGATGCGCACTCCGTTGGGCGGGACGATCCCGACCGCCTCGCGGTGGAAGTGTTCGCAGGACGTGACCAGCCGGCGCGGGATGACGCGGTCGCGCAGGATCTCCTGCTCGCCGTAGATGTCATCCAAATACAACTCCAGCGCCTTCACGCGCTGGCGAATCCCCCGCTCGAGGCGGGTCCACTCCGCCGCCGAAATCACCCGGGGCACGAGGTCGAGCGGGAACGGCCTTTCCTGACCGGAGAGCGAGAACGTAATGCCCTGGTCGACGAAGGCCCGACCGAGCGCTTCGGTGCGGGCTTCCAGCTCGGAAACGTCGGACGGGGCGAGTTCGGTGTGAATGCCCTTGTAGGGCCCGCGCACATTGCCCCGCCGGTCGAACATCTCGTCGAACGCTTGCGCGTACGGGCCGAGGGTGTTGTAGCCACCGAAGACGCCGTCGTGCCGTTTCGCCTGCTTGGCGTTGCTGCGTTTGGTACGTACGGTCTCGGTCGCCAAAATCGCTCCTGCTCATCGCACCGATGGTGGGGTGTGGTGTTACCAGCTCCCGTGCGCCTGCATCGAGCATGCGCACCCATGCCATGCTGCAACATTTCCACCGTTTTGGCAGGCCAGTAGGTCTCACTTTGGGACATTTGTTCCCTCGCTGGTAACCTCGGGCTTCGCTGCCCCCACGAGGCGCCCACAGACTCACCCAGCCCAATCAAGATTTGCGAAGGAAAAACGCGTGGCCAACATCAAGTCACAGCAGAAACGAATTCTCACCAACGAGCGCCGCAGGCTGCGCAACAAGTCGGTGAAGTCGTCGCTGCACACGGCCGTCCGGGGATTCCGTGCGGCCGTCGAGTCCGGCGACAAGGAGAAGGCCCGCGAACTGCTGGCCTCGACTAACCGCAAGCTGGACAAAGCAGCCACCAAGGGCGTCATCCACAAGAATCAGGCCGCCAACCGCAAGTCCGCGCTGGCACGGGCGTTCAACAAGATCTGAGTACGCGGTCCGGCTCATTCACTGACGAGTTCGGCAACCGCGCGGACCGCGGTCTCCAGCGCGTAATCAGCATTGGCTGCCGCGCCCTTGACATCGGCGTTCAGCACTGCCAGCAGTCGCATGGCTTCGGCCACCGATTCGCGCGACCATCGCCGCGCCTGCTTCTGCGCCTTCTGTACCCGCCACGGCGGCATTCCCAGCTCACCGGCTAGCCGGTACGGATCTCCCGACATCGGGGCGACACGAGCGATGGTATGCACGGCCTCAGCCAGCGCGTCGGCCAGAACCACACGGGGTTCGCCGCCCATCATCGCCCAGCGCAGCGCCTCGGCAGCACCGGCGACATCTCCGACGACGGCCTTTTCGGCAATGGCGAACCCCTTCACCTCGGCTTTTCCGGAGTGGTAACGGCGCACGGAGGCCGCGTCGAGGTTTCCGCCGGTGTCGGCGACAAGCTGCGAACAGGCCGAGGCCAGCTCACGAAGATCAGAGCCGACCGCGTCGAGTACCGCGGCCACGGTCTCATCATCGGCTTTCACCCGCAGCGCGCGGAACTCCCGCCGGACGAAGTCGGCCCGCTCAGATGCCTTGGTGACGCGTGCACAGGGATGCACGTGGGCGCCCAGCTTCTGGAGCCGTGCGGCGAGGGCCTTGGCGCGGCCGCCTCCGGAGTGCACCACCACCAGCACGGTCCCGGGGGGCACGTCTGCGGCCGCGGATTCGATGATCGCCACGGCGTCCTTGCCGGCTTCGGCGGCAGATTCCAGCACCACGACGCGTTCATCAGCGAACAGCGACGGACTGAGCAACTCGGCGAGTTCACTGGTATTGACCTCACCCGCTCGGAGTCGGTCGACCGGAACGTCCGCACGGGAACTGCCGGTACCCGCGGACGACCGTGCCTTTCGCAATACCACCGCGATGGCCCGCTCGACCAGTAGATCTTCGTCACCCAGGATCAGATGCAGGCCGGTCACTTCTTGACTCACCACACGATCGTTTCATGCTCGGGCGGCACCACCAATGCCACACCATCGCCGTGCCGAGCGCTAGGCCCGCGACGATCACCACGCCGGCGATGCCCGACGGGACGGCCACTGACGCCGCCGGGATATCTGCTGCTCGGCGGGCCACAAACAGCAGCCACCAAACCTCCGGACCGGTGAAACGAATCAGCAACTCGGCGCCGAACGGCCACAGCACGCACAACGCGGCCGCTGCGGTACCGATCACGGTGATCGGCGGTATCACCGGTGCCACCAGCAGGTTCGCCGCAACCGCAACCAGACTCACGGACCCAGAGATGCCTGCCACCAGCGGCGCTGTGACCAGTTGCGCAGCGACCGCGACACTCACCGCATCCGCCAGCGGACGGGGCCAGCCTCGATCCGCTAGGCGCCACGCCCAGGCCGGGGCGATGAGCACCAGCGCGGCGGTGGCCGACACCGAGAGCGTGAACCCGATGTCCACCGCGAGTTGAGGGTCTGCGGCCATCAGGACGATGACCGTCGCCGACAACGCCGGAAGCGCTTGTCGGCGCCGATGCGACAGCACGGCGAGCAATGTGATCGCGCCCATCACCGCGGCGCGCAGCACGCTGGCTGACGGCTGAACCACCACCACGAACCCCAGCAGGGTCACTGCTGCCAGCCCCACAGCCGCCCGGGGTCCGATCAGCGCTCCGGTCAGCAGCACTGCTCCACAGACGATTGTCACGTTGGCGCCCGATACCGCGGTCAAGTGCGTCAGACCCGAGGCCCGGAAGTCTGCCGTGGTGTCGGCAGACACCCGCGACGTGTCGCCGAGGACCAGCGCGGGCAGCATGTCCGCCTGGTCGGAAGGCAAGGCGGTGCGCGATGACTGTGCGAACAGATCGCGGACGTGGTGGGCTGCCGTATGTATGGGTGCGGCTTCGCCGAGGGTGGGTTTCCCTTGCGCCGCGAGCACCGCGACGGACAGATCGCGCCGCTTCGGCATGCTGACCCGCGCACGGAATGCCGCGGGCTGTCCGGCGACCAGGCGGGAGAATCCGTCACGAGAGGCGAAAACGACTACTTTTCCTGAGGATTGAGCCCCGTCGAGGGCCAGCAAAGATCCGCGGAACATCATCCGGCCGCCCTTGAGCACACGGGGCGTCTCCGTCGGGGTGACGACCACGCGGGTGACCTCGCCCAGGTGACCCACGATCGGGTGATGGCGAACCTCGTTGGCACGCAGGACAGCGGCGACGGCAAATCCCCCGCCCACCAGGAGAACAGCGGTGACACCCGTCACCAGTGCCCGGTGAACCGCGGGCCGCCGCCCGCGGCTGCCCAACCAACCGGCCGCTGCGGTTGCCGCGGCCGAGACTGCAACCGCAGCAAGCGAACCGACCGCGGCCCACAAGATGCCCGCCGCCGTGACGGCCCAACTGGTCAGCGCCGCCGGAACCAGCCGCAGGTCGAGAATCGGGCAACCGCGGACCTCAGGCCTCATCGTGGTCAAACCCGGGCATGATCGCGCAGCTTGTCCAGTCGGGCCGGTCCGATGCCGTCGACCTCGCCAAGCTGATCGACGCTATCGAACCGGCCGTTGGTCTCGCGCCAGGCGACGATCGCGGCAGCTGTCACCGGCCCCACCCCGGGCAGGGTGTCGAGATCATCAACTGTGGCACTGTTCAGGTCGATCAAAGTGTTTGACTCCGAGGGCTTTTCAGCTGATGCAGGACCGGCGGTCGAGACTGAGGGATCCGATACGATCGAGCTGCCCATCTCGACTGGCCGACCTGGTGGCGCACCGAGACCGACGACGATCTGCTCGCCGTCAGCGATGCGCCTGGCCATATTCAGGCCCATCAGGTCGGCGCCGTCGAGAGCACCACCGGCAGCGTCCAGCGCGTCGGCGATCCGGGCCCCCGCGGGCAGGGTGACCAGACCGGGCGCATTGACGAGTCCGATCACGCTGACCACCAACGGAGCCGCTGGGTCCGGCGCCCCCTTGTCCGGCGTTGCGGCCGCCGACGAAACCATCTCCACCGGTGGGAGTTTGGCCGATACCACTGCCGACGGCCGATCGGACAGCACGCTCAGAACCGTCACCAGCACAGCCACCCCACCGAGGATGCCCAGCGCGACGACGCCGGCACGGCCTGGGTCAGCCCGGACCGTCGAAATCCAGCCGGACGGACCCGTTGATGCGGATTCCGGCAGCCACCGGGACAGCGATGTGTCGGATTGTTCGTCGGACGCCTCGGCGCCGGCCGCGTCGGCCTCGGCCTGGGTGCCGGCGTCAGCCTGAGTATCGGCGCCCAGACGCCGGCGCAGCCGCTCAACGGGCAGTTCGATGGACATGCGCCGACGGTAAGGGCATCGGCTGACATCAGGTGGCCGCGTCGCCCCGCACTGCCAAACCCTGGGGATGACATCTGCATTGGGGATGATGGTGGCTACCATTGTTCCCGATATGAACCGTCGATCCCCGATGATGGCACTTGCACGCTTGGTCCCGCCTTCGGCCACGGAGCCTTCCACCACAGCACTTTTGCGCAGCGAGGTCCGACAGTTCCTCGTCGAACAGATCGCCGCCGGCGCGTTCACCCCGGCAGTGGATGCCTGGCTGTGTGGTTGGGACGAAGACTTCACCGCCATGCTGGCCGCGCGCGGCTGGCTGGGCATGACGGTGCCCATCGCCTACGGAGGGCACGGACGTTCGTTCCTCGAGCGGTTCGCCGTGACCGAGGAACTCCTTGCCGCGGGCGCGCCCGTGGCTGCCCACTGGATCGCCGACCGGCAGATCGTTCCCTCGCTACTCAAATACGGGACCGAGTTACAAAGATCGGAATTCCTGCCCAAGATCGTGCAGGGCGAGTGCTTCTTCGCCATCGGTATGAGCGAACCGGATTCGGGCTCCGACCTCGCCAGCGTCCGTACCCGCGCCGAACGCGTAGACGGCGGATGGGCGTTGACCGGCACCAAGGTCTGGACCTCAGGCGCACACCTCGCCCACTGGTTCATCGCCCTCGCGCGAACCGATCCCGCCGATCCCTCCCGCCGCCACGCCGGGCTGAGCCAGTTCATCGTCGATCTGCGTGGGACGGGTGTCGAGATCCGGCCCATCGTCTCCATGAACGGTGCGCATCACTTCAACGAAGTGATCCTCGATCGCACCTTCGTTCCCGACGACATGGTGTTTGGCGAGATCGGTCGTGGCTGGCAGCAGGTGACCTCGGAGTTGGGTTTCGAACGTAGCGGCCCGGAGCGCTTCCTATCAACGTTCGTGCTGCTCGACGTATGCGCCCAAAACGTTTCCTCACAACGAATCTCACGATCCACTGACCTCGGCCGTCTGGTGGCTCGCGTCGCCGGACTTCATCACATGTCGGCAGCGGTGGCCGGCGCGTTGGAGCGACACGAATCGGCCGACGTATCTGCTGCTGTGGTGAAAGTTCTGGGCACCACCACCGAGGGTGACATCGCTGAGTTCGCACACCTCGCCTATGAGCACGATGCCGACCCGCACTTCTCAGATATGAGCTGCGCTGCTGTGGATCAGCGCCCGGGCTTCACGCTGCGCGGTGGCACGAACGAAGTGCTACGCGGCCTTATCGCGCGTGGCTTGGGCATGCGATGACCACACCCGGGGTCGAGCCCGCCTTGGCCGAGATGATGGACGCTGTTTTCGCCGACTACCGCCGATCGCATGTCCCCTCCACCACCCGTGACCCCGAACTCTGGAGCCGCCTCGACACGCTCGGACTGGTCCGCCTCACCGGTGCCGAGCAGTACGGGGGAAGCGGAGCTGGTTGGCCAGAGGCGGCCGAGCTATTGAGCGCCGCAGTCCGCCACGGCGTACGAGTCCCTCTGGCCGAGCACGATCTGCTGGCCTGCTGGCTGCTGGAAGCAGCAGACATCCACGTCGACGACGCGGCGCGCACACTGGGTCTGCTCGATGAGCACGGCCGCGCCTCGGGTGTTCCGTGGGCGTCCACCGCAGATCGCATCGCGCTCGTCTGGCAACGGGACGGCGAGAGCCTGGTGGCTGACGCTGACCTCGCCGATATCGAAATATGTTCGGGTGCAAATATCGTCGGCGAACCACGGGACACTATCGCCACGGATCCCAAGTGCCTCGCCGGCGTCCCGGTGGGCGCCGATCTCGTCACGCAGTTGCGCTTGAAAGCCGCCCTTGTGCGATCCATCCAGGTGTGCGCCGCGTTGGACAATGCGCTCGAGTTGTCGATCCAGCATGCGACGTCGCGCGAGCAGTTCGGTCGCCCTCTCTCGCGTTTCCAGGCCGTCGCGCATCTGATGTCCGACATCGCCGCCGAAGCCGCGCTTGCCCGGTCCGCGACCGAGGCCGCGTTGTCCACGGCGATCGACAGCGACTGGTCGGCTCCGCACCTCGAATTCCTGGTGGCGGCGGCGCGGTCGTGCGCCGGCCATGCCACATCGGTGGTGGTGCGCAACGCCCACCAAGTTCACGGCGCGATCGGAACGACCAGCGAGCACCGTCTGCATGAGTTCACCCGAGCCGCTCTGGCGTGGCGATCGGAGTTCGGTTCGGTGCAGTACTGGGACGCCCGGGTCACCGACATGGCGCTGCAGGCCGGGGCCGGACAGCTGTGGGGCCTGATCAGCACCTGATCGTCACCACGGGCTTCGTCATCTCACCACGATCGCACTCGGCACCCTTGGCGCTCCGAGCATCTCGCGATGTGAGGGTGGTCTGCGGCCACCCTCATCGGTGATTCCGTACCGCTGCGCCAACTCCGCGCCGATCACCGTATGGCCGCTCATCTCATCCAGCGCAGGATCCCGGTAGAGCGCGTCGATCAGGTTGCCGGTGAACTCCGGCGTCTCCGCCTGCTCGGCGAACGCGGCCAGTGCCTCGGGTTGCCCACGGAACGCCGAACGGAGCTTGTCGGTCAGCAGTATCCCCATCCATATCGACACGGCGACCACCCCGGTCCCGCGGAAGTCCACCGCCATGTCAGCCACCATCTTGTCGATTCCCGCCTTCTGCGCTCCGTAAGCCGGGCCGTGCATATAGCAGACCGAACCCGGTGACGAGGTGAACACGATCAGAGCGCGTTCGCCGGCCAACAGCAGGGGCGCGGCGTGCCATGCCGCGACATAAGACGACCGCAGTCCAACGTCCAGGACATCGGCCAGCCCAGCGGGTTTCTCCCAGAACGGCTCTGGACCGACCAGCTCGTCTGAGATGACAGCGGCGTTGTTCACGAGAAGATCCAGCCGGCCACACTCCTGTCCGACTCTCTCGAACAAGCGGCCCACGGCAGCGTCGTCGCGATGGTCTACCTGGACGGCGACTCCCCCGGCAGGCGCGTCGCAGATCGTGCGTCCGGTCCCGTACACCCGCCAGCCATTGGCGGCGAGCGCCGCCGCGATCCCGCGCCCCGCGCCTCGGCTGGCGCCGGTCACCACGGCCACCGGCGCGGTGTCAGTCATGTGGCCAACCTTAGAGGCAGTAGCTTGATCTGTTGAACCACTCTCGATGAGGAGATGTGATGGGCACACCGGCACCCCACCGACCGCTTCGTGTCATCCAGTGGACGACAGGCAACATCGGCCGCAGGTCGTTGCACGCCATCATCGGCCGCGACGACCTGGAGTTGGTCGGCGTGTACGCCTATGGCGCCGACAAGGTCGGAATCGACGCGGCGGAGTTGTCGGGGTGGCCGAACCCCACCGGTGTACGGGCTACCGATGACATCGAGGAACTGGTGGCGCTGCGCCCCGATGCCTGCTGTTACAACCCTTTGTGGCCCAGCATCGATGAGCTGGTCCGTCTGCTGGAATCCGGTATCAACGTCTGTTCCAGTGCCGCGTGGATCACTGGCAGCAAGCAGTCGACGGAGGATCTGGACCGGATTCGAACGGCCTGTGAACAAGGTGATTCCACGATCTTCGGCAGCGGCGCACACCCCGGAATGAGCAATCTCGTCGGGATGGTGCTGTCTGGCGCATGCGAGCGTGTCGACGAGATCCGGATCACCGAATCGGTCGACTGCTCAACCTACGAGTCGGCCGGGACCCAGATCGCAATGGGTTTCTCTCAGGACCCGGACACCCCCGGGCTGGCCGAAAGCGTGCGCAGGGAGAGTGAGGTGTTCGCCGAGTCCGCGGCAATGATGGCCGACGCCATCGGTGCCACACTGGACCGAATCACGTTCGACGTCGAGTTCACCGCGGCCACCGCCGACAGCGACCTCGGCTTCATGCGGATTCCCAAGGGGACGGTCGCCGGGGTGTTCGGTTACCACCGCGGTTGGGTGGGCGACCGCAATGTGGTCAGCGTCGGGTTCAACTGGATCATGGGCAGCCACGTCATCCCGCCCAAGCCACTCGAACATGGCCATGTCGTCCAGGTATTCGGCCTACCCAATATGCGTACCGTGGTGCACTGCCTACCGCCCAGAGATTGGACCGAACCGGGATTCATGGGCCTGGGCATGATCTACACCGCGATGCCGGTGACCAACGCCGTCCCAGCGGTGGTCGCGGCTCCCAGGGGGATCGTGACACTGGCGGGTCTGCCGCCCATCACCGGGCGCGCGGTGGGGTGAACTCCGGACGGCCAACATGAGCAACCAACCTCCCAACCCCGCTGCGGAGAAGGCGACGATGGCGAAGGTCACTCGTCGCCTGATCCCTTTCCTCGGCCTGCTCTATGTCGTCAACTACCTCGATCGGGTCAACATCAGCTTCGCGGGCCCGAACGGCATGAATGCGGACCTCGGGATGAGCGCAACGATGTTCGGCTTCGCATCGGGGATCTTCTTCTTCGGCTACCTGTTGCTGGAAGTGCCCAGCAACATCGCGCTGAACAAGTTCGGCGGCCGACGTTGGATCGCGCGCATCATGCTCAGCTGGGGAATCATCAGCACCGCAACGGCGTTCGTCCCCAACGCGGCAACTCTGGTGGTGTTGCGTTTCTTGTTAGGTGTTGCCGAAGCCGGGTTCTTCCCCGGAATCATCCTCTATCTGACGTTTTGGTTTCCCAAAAGGCAACGTTCCCGGGCAACCTCGTTGTTCATGATCGCGGTTCCGGTCTCGACGGCGGTGGGCGCCACGCTGTCGTCCCTTATCATCGACTGGGGCCATGGCGTCTTCGGATTGGCCGGCTGGCGGTTCATGTTCCTTGTCGAAGGACTGCCAGCGATCGCGCTGGCGTTTGTGTGCTGGTTCTATCTCACCGACCGCCCGTCCCACGCCGGCTGGCTCAGTTCCAGCGAAAGGCACTGGCTCGAAACGAAACTGAAGAAGGAACGCACGGAGGCAGAGGTCGGGCAAAACTGGCCGCTCAGGAAGGCACTGACCCACCCCAGGATTCTCGCATTGGCTTTCGCCTACTTCGGAATCGCCTATGGCCTTTACGCGGTCGGGTTTTTTCTTCCCACCATCGTGGTCGGCTTTCAGGAGCAGTACGGCACTCAGCTGAGCATCATCCAGCGCGGTCTGGTCACGTCGATCCCCTTCGCCGTCGCGGCGGTGGTGATGGTGCCGTGGGCCCGCCACGCCGACCGTACCGGTGAACGCGTCTGGCACGTGGCGATCCCGGCGATCGTGGGTGGGGTCTCGATACCAGCGGCGCTCTACATGACCAACCCATATCTGGCAATGGCGGCAGTCACCTTGTCAACCTGCTCGGTCATGTGTGCCCTTCCCGTCTTCTGGTCGTTGCCAACGACATTCCTGACCGGGGTAGCCGCGGCCGGAGGTATCGCCCTGATCAACTCACTCGGCAACCTCAGCGGATTCGGCGGCCCGTACATCACCGGCTGGCTCACCGATCTCACCGGCAACAGCAAGGTTGCACTGTGGGTGGTAGGGGCGTTATCGCTCAGTTCTGCGGTTGTGGTCGTCTATCTGGGCGCCCGACCGAAGCAGGCCGAACAACCAACCACGTCGCTCAGACCGGTGGTGGGTCGCGGATGGCGGTGATGGTGTGGAGTTGTTGTTGCCAGCGTTGCTCACTTCACACAACCCGCCAGCGGAGAACTGTTGCAGGGCAGGGAACTCCAGCTCGGTACGGTAGTCAGTCACACCGCTGGCTGGTGGACGCTGGCCGAGGAATGGCCGAGCCTTCTGATGCATCACGTGCCCTCGGCCGTCCTCGCGAGGGCCAGGCGTCCGATCCCGGCCAGACCGACTAACGACACTACGCCGCCACTGCTACTTTCCCGTGTCGCAGCCAATACCTGCTGACCCTCACCGCCCGGGCCGCCCTGTCCGCCGCCCGGCTGACCCCCACCGGCTGGGGCAGATCCCGATTCGCCCGGCGCTAACATTTACCCGCTGGCACGACGGTGCGGTAAGCACAGGGCAGCAGCAGCGGCGCGGGCGACTCCGAGAGCCTCATGTGCGCCGTTGTCGGCGCCTTTCTCGAAATCTGCACCTTCGGTGGCCATCGTGTTGGTGATGTGGGCGAAGCACACCACGGGTTGGTTTCGTGCGGCCGCGTATGCATAGAGGCCAGCGGCTTCCATTTCCACACACACGATGTTGTCCAGTTTGGCGGCCTCGATTGCGCGCGCGGTCTCACGGTAGGGAGCATCGGTAGTCCAGGAGGCGCCCGACCGCACCGGTTCTGGGAGGTGATCGAATGCCCCGGCAAGCCGCTGGAGCAGCTTGGCGTCCAGGTGGCTCCAGCGCGCAGGCGGTTGGTAGTGGAGGCTGGTTCCTTCGTCGCGTAGCGCCTTCTCGATCAGCACGAAGCAGGGCAGCTCTTCGACGGCGGAGATCTGTCCAGCGGAGGTGATACTCAGGGTGAGCTCGGCGCCCGAGGCTTTGAGTTGTTCTGCGACCAGGACGGCGAACGGTGCACCGACTGCCATTCCCACCACGCCGATCTCGATGCCGTCAAGATCAACGGTCCACATCTCAGTGTGGTAGCAGGCCCACCCGGGAGGTGGTCGACCGCGTCCACTGGAGGCAAGGTAGCGCATGATGTCGCCGTCGGGATCGAGCAGGCCCACCGCCGGCACCGCGATATCAGGGAGGCCGCGCTGGCGGCGGGCCTCGCGCAGCAGGTTGGCCGGCGCGAACACTGTCTGGGCCGCGTAATCCTTGGGAGTCAACAGCGGACTGACATCGAGTCGGGATTCCACGGCAAGATCACAGCACTCTTCGGACGAAGCCGCGCCGATACCGCTGAAACCTAGGAGAATTGCGCAATCGTCACCAGTTTCCATCCAGGAATTGCGAGACTGGTCCTATGGCCACATCTCGCGCTGCCAGTCTAAGAGACACATTCTTGGCGCCAGTCTCACCGCAGGCCAAGAGCGGCCAGATCGCGCTCACAGGTCTGCGGTTGCTGGTCGGCCTGCTGTGGCTGGAGAACGTGGTGTGGAAGGTGCCGCCGGACTTTGGGGAGCAGACCGGGCGCGGATTGTTCTTCTGGACCCGCCTCGCGGTCGACTACCCGGTGTTCATGCCCTTCAGTTCGGCGATCGAGCACATCGTGCTGCCGAACTTCACGCCATTCGGTTGGGGAGTGCTGCTGGCCGAATCGGCTCTGGCGGTCATGCTGTTGACCGGAACCGCGGTGCGCCTCGCGG
>JAHZJB010000157.1 GCA_022601135.1 Actinomycetes bacterium
CCTCTATTAAGGACAGCACATCCCCCATGCCCAGTATGCGGGAGGCCAGACGGTCCGGGTGGAAGGGATCCAGGGCGGCGGTTTTCTCGCCCACACCAAGGAATTTGATGGGCTTGCCTGTCACAGAGCGCACCGACAGGGCGGCGCCGCCACGGGCGTCACCGTCGAGCTTGGTGAGCACCACGCCGGTGAAACCGACCCCCTCGCGGAACGCATCGGCGGTGGTGACAGCGTCCTGGCCGATCATGGCATCGAGGACGAACAGCACCTCATCGGGGTCGACGGCGGTACGAATGGCCGCCGCCTGGCCCATGAGTTCCTCGTCGATACCGAGTCGGCCAGCGGTGTCGACGACGACGACGTCGAAGTGCTTGGCCCTGGCCTCGACCAGACCCGCTGAGGCCACCGCCACCGGGTCGCCGGCTGTCATCTGCTCGAGCGAAGCACCGTCCGGCGACACCCCGGGGTGTGGGGCGAAGACGTGTACGCCAGCCCGCTCACCGACGATTTGCAGCTGGCTGACCGCACCCGGACGCTGCAGGTCACACGCCACAAGAAGCGGCGTATGACCTTGTTCCTTAAGCCATTTCGCGAGCTTGCCGGCAAGCGTGGTCTTGCCTGAGCCCTGAAGACCGGCCAGCATGATGACCGTCGGAGGTGTCTTGGCGAAGGTGAGCTGACGGGTCTGGCCGCCGAGGATCCCGATGAGCTCCTCGTTGACGATCTTGACTACCTGCTGGGCCGGGTTGAGCGCGGCGGAGACCTCCGCCCCTTTTGCGCGTTCCTTGATGCGGCCGACGAACGCCCGCACCACCGGCAGCGACACGTCGGCTTCCAGGAGCGCCAACCTGATCTCGCGGCTGGTGGCGTCGATGTCGGCATCGGTGAGCCGGCCCTTGCCGCGCAGGCCAGATAGCGCGCCGGTCAACCGGTCGGACAGGGATTCAAACACGAGACCAAGACTACTTGCCGCATCCGACCCGGGCGTCAGGCCGGTCGACGGCAGCACCGCTGGTCGATGCCGAGGACACGGATCTGGCCGATGAGGGCAGCCCGGTGCCGGCAGGTGACGATTCGACGGTGCCGGTCGAGTCCACGGCGGCGTTGGCTCTGGTCGGGTCCACGCGCCGTGAACCGTCGGAAACGACCGGTGCGGGGCCCTCCGGCGAGCCCGGCGTCGTGGCCGCGGCCGCTCAGAGTGCTGGCATCACGGTCAACTCCGTGGACGTCGCGTTCGGCGACGGGGTCGTCAACGGAGCGATCGATGCGGTGAGTTCGCGGGGTGAGCCCCTGAATCCTTTTTGGAGAAAATCCCGCTGCTGGGGGCCTTCGTGCCGCAGTTCTTCGCCACCCTGCGTGCGACGCCGATCGTGAGAGATTTCCTGGCACCCTTCATCGGTTCCGCCGTGGCCAGGCAGATCAGCGTCGATCTGAGCGGTCTGACCGGGCCGAGCGACGACGAGCCGACTCCGGTACCGCTCCCGGTCGACGCCGCGGCCGGCTGGAACCTCTACACCTGGCAGGCACGCTCCGACGCCGTCGTGAACGCCATCGAACGCCAGGACCCCGGGCTCGTGCGCTGGATCGTCGAGATGGACCGCCTTCTCGAAGACGAAACGACCTTGCTCCGAACGCCTAGATCGTGGTCCTGGGATACCGACACCACCTTCGACGGCTTCTTCGAGGCGCTTGCCGACAACGACACGACACTGGTCGTCGCGCTCTGGAACAAGGACACCTGGGCCAAGTCGATGCGCGCATGCGACATCTGCGGGTGGCCCATGCTCACCGAGTTCGCGAACTTCGTTCAAGACCTCGAAACCGAAGCCGAGAAGTTCGGCGTGAACGTGATCTTCGAGGCCCAAAACGAACCCGACTTACGGTGGGGATCACTCGACTCACCGTTCGCTTCGGGCGGGATCATCTCTCGCTATACCGCCGAGATCACTCTGGCAGAACGTATCTCGGGCAACTACTCGAAGACGAACACCTCCACCCGCTGGATTGATGCAACGGCCCCCCTGGTCGACTACACGTCGTTCCATAGGTATGGTCTGGCGAACACGACCGTGGATCAATACGTCGACTGGGTCTACAACGAATGGTCAATCTGGAGAGGTCGCAAGGGATTTGCCGTTCCGTTCTACATCGGCGAGATCGGCCCATCCTCGACCGGGTCGGTGGAATTCACCGATGCCGACGCCGCTACGATGCGTGACATCCACGCCGCCCTGGGCCAGGATCCTCGCTTCGAGAACACATATCTGGGAATGACCGCGCACGTGGCGAATCTGTCGGAAACCTCGCGGGGTTGGTGGGACCCGGCCTTCAGTCTTTCTGATGTCGTCGGGTAGCGACGCATGCGGCGCTGGCCGTCCAGACCGCTAGCTGGCTTCCTCGGCCTTCTTGACCGGCGGTGCCGGAAGAACCGCTAACAACTCGCGTTCCAGTGTCTGTCGCGCTGCGACCTCTGCACTCCCCCCGGGCAGCGTGATTCCGAACGCGTCGACGACCGAGGAACCCAGCGTCGTCACCTTGGCCCAGGCTATGTCCACCCCGGCGCGTTCGAACGCCGCCGTGAGCACCGACAAGAGCCCGGCGCGATCGGTGGCGCGGATCTCGGCGATCAGCTGCCCCGGCCGGCCGCCGTCATGCCAGAGGACCCGCGGGCGAGCTGCCGGAGGGTTGATCGGGACGGCGGAGCGGACCTCGCCGACCCGGGACGTCGTCGAACTCTCAGCTCGCTGTTCTAGAGCCGCTACCACGTCGAACTCACCCTCGACGGCGAGGATCAGCTGCTGGCGCAGCAGTTGCGCCGCCGGCGGGGTGCCGAAATGCGGCGACACGACAAACGTGTTGATCGCCGAACCCTCGGCTATGTTGACCGACGCTGAGTGCACCCGCAGCGAGTTGAGCGCCAGCACGCCTGCCGCCTTCGACAGCAGGCCCCGGCGATCCGGCATGATCATCGTGACGCTGTAGATGTGGGCGGTGTCGGTCGGCGTCAGCTCGACATGCACCTGCGCCTGCGCCGCCAGCGCCAGGAACCGAGGGTCGACGGGATCGGGTTGTGGAAGCGCTTCACCGGCCATCACCAACCGGCAGCGCCGGACCAGGTCGCCGATCAGCGAGGCTTTCCAGTCGCCCCACACGCCGGGACCGGTGGCCAGTGAGTCGGCTTCGGCCAGTACGTGCAGCAGTTCCAGCACCTCTGGCTCGGCATCCAGGCTGTCCACGACGGCAGCGATGGTCTGGGGGTCCTGCAGGTCGCGTCTGGTCGCGGTTTGGGGTAGCAGCAGATGATGGCGCACCAGCGTGGACAGGATGTCGATGTCGCAGGGCCACAAGCCCAGCCGACGACCGATCTGGGTGGCCAATTCGGCGCCGATGACGCTGTGGTCCCCGCCGCGGCCCTTGCCGATGTCATGTACCAGAGCGCCGAGCAGGAGAAGATCGGGGCGAGCTACCCGTGTCGTGAAAGCGCTTGCCTGAGAGACGGTTTCGACCAGATGTCGATCCACGGTCCAGATGTGGACGACGTCGCGGGGCGGCAGGTCGCGGACCGCTCCCCACTCGGGAAACAGCCGGCCCCACAGTCCGGTGCGGTCGAGCGCTTCGATCGTCGCCACCGCCGAGGGTCCCGCCGCCAGCATCACGAGCAGATCCTTCAGCGCCTGCTGCGGCCACGGAGTGCGAAGTTCCGGCGCGGTCTCCACCAGTCGACCGAGGGTCGGGCCCGCTATCGGGAGACCCGTGGTCGCTGACGCCGCGGCGACCCGCAGGATCAGGCCGGGATCACGCTCCGGGCGGGCGTCACGGGCCAGAATCACCTCACCGTTGAACTCGACGACGCCTTCGTCGATCGGGCGGCGTACCGGTCGGCGCAGCACCGACAGCCCGCGGCGGGGCAACGAGTTGGCTGCTGTGCGAATTCCCGAGTCGACGTAATAGCTGACGGTCCGGGCAGCGTCGGAAAGCGTTCGAGCCAAGTCGAATCGGTCGCCGATGCGCAGCGCAGCGCCTATCTCATCGGCGTGCTGCGCTAGCAGTAGCTCGCGACCGCGCCCCGCCACCCGGTGCAACTCGGTGCGGACATCGAGCAGCGAAAGGTGAGACCCTCCTAGGGTTTCGGTCGGCGAGGCCAGCGACCGGCTAGGGTACACATCGGCGAGTTGCGCGACCGCCAGCGCGTTGAGCAGTTGAACGTCGCGCAGCCCACCCCTGCCGCACTTCAGATCCGGCTCGGCGCGGTGAGCGATCTGGCCGCTACGTTGCCATCTCGCCTGGGCGTGCTCGACGAGTTCGTCGAAGCGGGAGGCGATTCCGGTGCGCCACTGGCGGCGGGCTCCGCCCACGAGCAGCCCGGACAGGTTCTCGTCCCCGGCGATGTGACGTACCTCGAGCATCGCGAGACCTGCCAAGATGTCGTCCCCGGCGACCTTTAACGCCTGCGGCACGGTCCGAACACTGTGATCAAGCCGAATGTTGGCGTCCCACAGCGGGTACCACAGCAACTCGGCCACCTCGCTGACGACCTCGGACGGCATATGGTCGTGCAACAGCATCAAGTCCAGATCGGAGTAGGGCAGAATCTCGCCGCGGCCCAGCCCTCCCGTCGCCACGATGGCAAAGCCGCTGTTGGCGGTGATGCCGATCTCGGTGGCTTTGGTGGTCAGCCAGAAGCCGTAGAGATCCAGCAGTGCGTCGCGCAGCGCCGCCGCGGGCAGATGGCGCGAACTGCCGGTGAGTAGCTGTTCGGCGGCTGCCACCAGATCGGTGGCCGGACGTAAAGGCCCCGCCGCCGGACGCACCCATCGAGCAGGTCCGGCGGCGGGGTCTTGGCGCTGTCCCGTCATATTTGGTCCACGATGTGGATCAAAGGGCGTCGGTTCCCCGCTCGCCGGTGCGCACCCGAACCACCGCTTCAACCGGGCTGACCCACACCTTGCCGTCACCGATCTTGCCGGTGCGTGCGGCCTGGACGATCACGTCCACCACCTTGTCGACGGCGGCGTCGTCCACCACGACCTCCACGCGGACCTTCGGGACGAAGTCCACCGAGTATTCGGCACCGCGATAGACCTCGGTGTGTCCCTTCTGTCGACCGTAACCCTGAACCTCGCTGACGGTCATCCCCAGAATGCCTGTCTGCTCAAGACCGGTCTTGACATCCTCCAGCGTAAACGGCTTGACGATCGCAGTAATCAGCTTCATGTAGTCGATCCCTTCCGATGAAATTGTCGCCGATCAGGCGAGCTCGTAAGCCGTTTCGGCATGTTCAGTCTCATCGATGCCGGTGTCCTCCTCCTCCTTGGACACCCGCCAGCCGAGCGGCTTGACGATGAACGCGATGATCAGCGTCATGATCGCGGTGAAGATCATGGCTGCTACCGCGATGGCGAATTGCACGACAAGCTGCTGAATGCCCCCGCCGTACAGCAGGCCGGTTTCGACCGCCAGGAATCCGACACCGATGGTGCCCCACAACCCGGCGACCAGGTGCACACCGACCACATCGAGTGAATCGTCATAGCCGAACCTGTACTTCAGCCCGATGGCCACCGCGGAAAGCACGCCGGCGATCGCACCGAGGATGAGCGAACCGATCGCACTGAGTGAACCGCAGGCGGGAGTGATGGCAACCAAGCCGGCGACGATACCCGACGCGGCACCCACGCTGGTCGCATGGCCGTCCCGGATTCGCTCCACCAACAACCACGCCAGCATTGCCGCCGCGGTGGCGGCCGTGGTGTTCACCCATACCGCGCCGGCGAGCATGTCCGCGGCACCTTCGGAGCCGACGTTGAACCCGAACCAGCCGAACCACAGAATGGCCGCGCCGAGCAACACGAACGGGACATTGTGCGGACGGAAGGCGATCCTGCCGAAGCCGTTCCGCTTGCCCAGAAGTACCGCCAGCACCAGGGCGGCCATACCGGCATTGATATGCACCACGGTGCCGCCGGCGAAGTCGATGGGCGCGACATTGGCGGCGCCTTCGTCATCCACGCCGAACAATTTGGCCGCGATACCCGACTCCGAGTCCGAGAGCAGGCCTCCCCCCCAAACCATATGTGCCAGCGGGAAGTACACCAGCGTGACCCAGATGCCGCCGAACAGCAGCCAGGTACCGAACCTCATTCGCTCAGCCACCGCGCCGCTGATCAGCGCTACGGTGATCACGGCGAAGGTGAGCTGGAAGGCCACCCAGACGATGGCGGGCACCGTGCCGAACCCGCCGAGGACAAACGTATCGACCCCGGCGATCTCGCGAACCTCGGTCAGCTGGCTCAGTCCGAACAGCGAGAAGGGATTGTCGAAGACCCCGAAGAAGTTGCTGCCGCCGGTATGAGCCGAGGCGAAGGACATCGAGTAGCCCCACAGCACGTAGATGACGCTGACGACGCCCATGGAACCGAACGACATCATCAACATGTTGAGGACGGACTTCTGCCGGGACAGGCCGCCGTAGAAAAACGCCAGGCCAGGTGTCATGAACAACACCAGCGCGGCAGAGGTGAGCACCCACGCCGTGTCACCGGCGCTCAAGCCCCCGGGACCGAACGGCAGGAACGCATCGTCTGGTAAGGCAAAAACCACTTTGTGTGAACCTCCTTGGATAACAGCCGACAGAATCGACCTCGGAAAAGAGACTCTGTGGCACGGGTTTCACCGGTGATTCTGTTGTGTTTCGGATACGTGAACGGACAAGCCGAAGTCGTTACGCTCGTGTTTCAGCCCTGGCGAACGGAGCTAGTTCGGCGTTAGCCGAGCAGCGCGTCGACGAACGCCGCCGGCTCGAACGGCGCGAGGTCGTCAGGCCCTTCGCCCAGGCCGACGAGCTTCACCGGCACTCCGAGCTCCTGCTGGACGCGGAAGACGATGCCACCCTTGGCCGTGCCGTCCAGCTTGGTCAACACAACGCCGGTGATGTCGACGACTTCGGCGAAAACGCGCGCCTGCGGCAAGCTGTTCTGGCCGATCGTGGCGTCCAGCACGAGCAGGACTTCGTCAACGACTGCCCGCCGCCCTACCACGCGTTTGACCTTACCCAATTCGTCCATCAGGCCGACCTTGGTGTGCAGACGACCGGCGGTGTCGATGACGACGGCATCGGCGCCGGAGGCTATGCCGGTGTCGACGGCATCGAACGCCACCGACGCCGGGTCGGCGCCTTCGGGTCCTCGTACGACCTGGGCGCCGACCCGAGAGGCCCATGTCTGGAGCTGATCGGCCGCCGCGGCACGGAATGTGTCAGCGGCGCCCAGGACCACGCGCCTGCCATCGGCGACCAGGACGCGCGCGAGCTTGCCGACCGTCGTGGTCTTTCCCGTGCCGTTGACCCCAACCACCAGCAGCACCGACGGCTTGTCATCGTGCGGCAGGGCCCTGATCGAGCGGTCCAGGTCGGGCTGCAATTCAGCTATCATCACCTCGCGCAGCACCGCGCGGGCATCGGACTCGGTGCGCACCCGGCTACTCGCCATCCGCGAACGCAGGGCCGCCACCACCGATTCGGTGACAACGGGCCCCAGGTCGGCGATCAACAGGGTGTCCTCGATCTCCTCCCAGGAATCCTCATCCAGGTCGCCTCCGCCGAGCAGGCCTAGCATGCTTCGCCCGAGGGCGTTCTGAGACTTCGCCAGCCGACCGCGCAGCCGGTCCAGACGGCCGTCCGGAGGCGCGATGTCCTCGATTCCAGGCGGCTCGGGCGTCTCGACCGGCGGCTCGGGCGTCTCGACCGGCGGCTCGGGCGTCTCGACCGGCGGCTCGGGAAGCTTGACATCGGCGATCGGGCGCTTCGGTGCGTCCCGCGGAACGGTGGCGTCGTCGCCCACGGTCGGCAGCCCACTGAACGTGATTCCCGAGGAGGCGGTGTAGCCACCCGACCGATCGACAGCAGTGGCCTCGTCTGGCGCCGACAACCGGATCCGGCTGCGGCGATACCGCACCAGGCCGACGACGAGCGCGGCTACCAGCAGGACGGCGATGACCGCGATTGCGATCCAAAAACCTTTAGACACGGGGCCATTGTCGCAGGCGGACAACGGCCCATTAGGAGGCGGCGGGCACCGGGGCGCTAATACGTCAGCTCCATTTAGATGATGACGTGGGCGACGGAGCGTTCGCCGAGAAGCCAGACCTGGCCGCGCCATTGGTTGATGGTGGCCCCATAACAGGTGGTGCCAGGTGCTCCTGATTACGTCGATGTCACACCGCGCCGATACAATTCGAACATGTGTACGAATACTGCGTTAAACGGTCTGGATGCGGTGGTCACCGCTCTTTCCGTGATCGATCCGACGAAGTTGAGCGTGGCCGATCGGCTGCAGGCCCTGGAGCGGTTGGAGACCGCGCGACGACGCCAGGTCGCGGTGTTCCACGCCATCGTCGACAGCCTGGACGAGGATCTGCCCTTGCTCCACAAGGCCGTCGCCGACGTGACTCGGATCAGTCTGGCCGAGGCGCGCCGACGGGTCCGAAACGCCGAACAGCTCGCGCCACGCACCACGCTCACCGGCCAGCCGCTACCGCCCGCGCTGCCGGAAACCGCGGAGGCGTGGCAGGCCGGCATCCTCGGCGAAGAGCACCTCGCAGTGATCCAGAAATTCGTTCGCGACCTACCCGGACACATCGCGTCGCATGTCGTCGCCCGCAGCGAAGAATTCCTGGCCGAACAAGCCGCCCACCTACGCCCCGACCAGCTTGAAAAACTTGCCGCTCAACTGACCACAAGAATCAACCCCGACGGCACGTTCAACGACGACGACCGCGCCCGTCAGCGCGGCTTCACCTGGTGCGGCGGCCAACGCGCAGACGGCACCAGCGTCGGCAAGCTCGTCGCCACACCCCAGCTCCGCGCCGAACTCGACGCCTGGTTCGCCAAATTCGCCGCACCGGGAATGTGTAATCCCACCGACCCAACGCCAACGCTCGACAGCGAACGCTCCGGCGACGCTGCCCAACAGGCAGCACAACGCGATGTCCGAAGCCACAGCCAGCGCCAACACGACGCGCTGGGAGCGCTGGTACGCGGACAGCTCGGCGACCCGAAGCTCGGCACCCACAACGGCCTTCCCGTAACCGTGATCGCCACCGCGAGCATCCAAGATCTACAGACCGACAGCGGCCACGCCGTCACCGCCGCAGGCACCCGGCTGCCGATCAGCGAGCTGATCCGGATAGCCGGGCACGCGCACCACTACCTGACCTTGTTCGACGGGGCGACGGGTCGGCCGCTGTGGCTGGGCCGCGCCAAACGCGTCGCCAGCGCCGATCAACGAATCGTCCTGCACGCCAGCGATCGGGGATGCAGCCACCCCGATTGCGACGTGCCCGGATACCTCTGCGAAGTCCATCACGTCGACGAATGGGCCAACGGAGGTCCCACCGACATCGACAATCTCACCTTCGCCTGCCCCGCCCACCACAAACTGATCGACCAGGGCTGGAAAACCAGGAAACTCGCCAACGGCCAGACCCAATGGATTCCCCCACCGCAACTTCCATTGCCAGGCGGCACCAACGATTTCCACCACCCGGAACGACTCCTAGCCGACTGGGACGACGCAGCCTGAACCAAGCACCCCACAGACATCGGGACCCCACACGACCCGGTCCTCAGGTCGGGCTGGCTACCAGCTCCTGACCCCGCATTCGCTGCGAGATGATCGTGGTGATGCCGTCGTTCCGCATCGTCACGCCATACAGCGCGTCGGCGACTTCCATGGTGGGCTTTTGGTGGGTGATCACGATGAGCTGCGAACGTTCCCGCAGCTGCTCCAACAGGCTGATCAGCCGACGCAGGTTGACGTCGTCGAGCGCGGCCTCCACCTCGTCCATCACGTAGAACGGCGACGGCCGCGCCCGGAAGATGGCCACCAGCATCGCCACCGCTGTCAACGACTTCTCACCACCGGACAGCAGCGATAACCGCTTGATCTTCTTACCGGGCGGGCGAGCCTCCACCTCGATGCCCGTGGTGAGCATGTCGCCCGGGTCAGTCAGCAGAAGTCTGCCCTCGCCCCCCGGAAACAGCGTCGAGAACACCCGGGAGAACTCCCGCTCGACGTCCGCGTACGCCTCGGCGAAGACCTGCAATATCCGGGTGTCGACATCGGCGATGACATCGAGTAGATCCTTCCGGGCCGCTTTGACATCCTCGAGCTGGGTGGACAGGAAGTTGTAGCGCTCTTCCAGCGCCGCATACTCCTCCAGGGCGAGCGGGTTGACCCTGCCCAGTTCGTTGAGCTCACGCTCGGCGCGCTTGGCTCGCCGCTCCTGCGAAGGCCGGTCGAATGGCAGGGGCGCGGGCGCCGTGACCTGTTCACCGCGTTCGCGCGCCTGCTCGTACTCGGCCATCTCGAGCTCCGAGGGAGGCAGCGGAACACCGGGCCCATACTCGGCGACGAGATCGGCGACAGCCATCCCGAACTGTTCGAGAACCTGCTCCTCGAGTTGCTCGATGCGTAGTGCGGCTTGCGCTTTTGCGACCTCGTCCCGATGCAGCGAATCGGTAAGCACGTTGATCCTGGTGGTGAACTCGTTGACCTCTTCGCGCGCCTTGGCCAGCTCGGCGGCGCGGACCTCACGTTCGGCTGCGACGTCGTCGCGGATTCTGGATGCCGAACGCACAGCCGCACTCAACCGCGCCGCGACCAGCCCTCCAGCCTCGGCAACGGCGGCCGCAACCGCAGCGGCCTGGACCCGCGCCTCGCGGGCACGTCGGGCACGGGTTCGTGCCTCGCGCTCTGCGGTGGCCGCGCGGCGCAGCGAATCAGCACGCCCACGAACGGCATTCGCGCGTTCCTCGGCGGTACGCACCGCAAGCCGTGCCTCCACCTCCGTGGCGCGGGCCGCCTCGGCGGCGACCATGGTTTCCTGGCGGTTGACAGGCTCGGCTTCGAACAGCGGCTCCTGCTGGGCGTTGCGCAGTCGCTGCTCGAGTTCGGCCAGTTCGGTAGCCGTGGAGTTTCGAGCTGCCTCCAACTCGTTACGCTGCTCGATCAATCGTTGCCACTCGTCGTCGGCGGCGCGGGCCTCCTGGCCTAGTCGACCGAGCTGTTCGTAGATCGCCGAAATCGCTGCGTCGGACTCGTTGAGAGCCGCCAGTGCCTGGTCGGCGGCGTCCTGGCGGGAAGCCTGTTCGGCAAGCGCGCCGGCCAGCGCAGCTGACAACTCACCGACCTGCCGCTCGGCATCGGCCAGGGCGGCCTGCGCCTGGTCGACCTCCGAGGTGATCTCCAGCGTGCTGGGCTTGCGATCCGAACCCCCACTGACCCAGCCGGCGCCGACGAGGTCGCCGTCGGTGGTCACTGCACGCAGTTGCGGTTGTGCCGCAACGAGTTCCAGAGCATTCGCAATATCGTCAACGACCGCGACCCCGGCAAGCATCGCGGCCACGGCGCCACGCACCTTGGGCGCGGCGTCGACGACGTCCACCGCCCATGTCGCACCAGGCGGTAGACGACCCGGCACTGGCGCGACCTGCGCGGGCCAGTCCCCCAGAACGATGGCGGCCCGCCCACCGTCGGACTGCTTCAGCGCAGCCACCGCTTCACGGGCGGCGCCGACGTTCTCCGCGGCCACCGCGTCGGCGGCTGCACCCAGCACGACGGCAACCGCCGCCTCGTAGCCGGAGCTCACCTTGATCAGATGCGCGATCGAACCTAATAATCCTGCGCCACTGCGGTTCTCTTGAAGCCACGCAGCGCCGTCCTTGCGGTCCAGCCCGACGGACAGCGCATCGATACGGGCCTGAAGGGAGGCAACCCGGCGTTCGGCCGCCCGCTCGCCGGCCTGCAACTCAGCAACACGTTCGTCGGCCAGCCGTAGCGCCGAGACCGTCCGGTCATGGTGTTCATCGAGACCGATCTCGCCGGCATCGAGCTCGCCGACGCGGCCCTGCACCGTCTCGAACTCCACCTGGGTCTGCTGGGCACGGGCGGCGGCGCCGTCGATGGCAGCGGTCAGCCGCGCCACGGTCTCCCCGATCGACTCGGTACGGGTACGCATGGTCTCGACCTGGCCCGCAAGCCGAGCCACCCCCTCCCGACGGTCAGCCTCGGCCCGGGCGGCGGCCAGGTGCACCCGCTCGGCTTCCGCCGCGACCTGCTCCCGCGTGGCCAGCTCGACACGGGTGGCATCGAGACGGGCCCTGGCTTCGGCCAATTCCTCGAGCAGGTGTCTCTCCTGCCCAGCGACCTCCTCGGCCTGCGCCTCCAGGTCGTCGGGGTCCGGGCCGCCTGATATCTCGGATTCGGCATCGAGGTGCTGAGCACGCTCGCTGGCGATGCGGACGGTCGCGCTGACCCGCTCCGCCAATGCCGAGAGCCGGAACCAGCGCTGCTGCGCGGCGTCGGCTCGCTCGCTGAGATCCCCGACAGCGAATTCGTGGGCCGCGAGCTCGCCTGCCCTGGCATCCAGCCGCTCGGTGAGGTCGTCGTGTTCGCGCCGCAGCATCGTCTCGGCCCGGGTGGTGTCGTCGAACTCGGCCTGGCGGGCGACCAGGTCATCTGCGGCAAGTCGAAGACGCGCGTCACGAAGGTCGGCCTGGATCGTCTGGGCGCGACGGGCCATCTCGGCCTGTCTGCCGAGCGGCTTGAGCTGGCGGCGCAGCTCGGTCGTCAGATCGGTCAAGCGGGCCAGGTTCGCCGACATCGAGTCGAGTTTGCGGACCGCCTTTTCCTTGCGCTTGCGATGCTTGAGGACGCCGGCGGCTTCCTCGATGAACGCACGCCGGTCTTCCGGGCGCGATTCGAGGATTTCGGCCAGCTTGCCCTGCCCGACGATGACGTGCATCTCTCGTCCCATACCGGAATCACTGAGCAACTCCTGGACGTCCATCAAACGGCAACTGCTGCCGTTGATCTCGTACTCGCCGGCGCCGTCGCGGAACATCCGTCGGGTGATCGACACCTCGGAGTACTCGATGGGAAGCGCATTGTCGGAGTTGTCGATCGTCAGGGTCACCTCGGCGCGCCCGAGCGGGGCGCGCGACGACGTCCCAGCGAAGATCACGTCTTCCATCTTGCCGCCGCGCAGCGTCTTGGCGCCCTGCTCCCCCATCACCCAGGTAAGCGCGTCGACGACGTTGGATTTACCCGAGCCGTTGGGCCCAACCACACAGGTGATGCCCGGTTCGAAACGCAGAGTCGTCGGCGAAGCGAAGGACTTGAAGCCCTTCAGCGTCAGACTCTTCAAATGCATGACGAGTTACCCTACCGGCGCGCCGGTCAGCGCTCGTTGAAGCCCGCGAACGAGTCGGCCGGTTCCGACCAGTCCACAATCACCTTGTCGACGTGGCCCGGTGTACCACCGCTCTGAAGCATCCCGAGGAGCCGTTGACAGGCGTCGCGGGGTCCCTGCGCGACGACCTGGACGCGCCCGTCCGGCCGGTTCGAAGCGAAGCCGGTCAGCCCCAACTCCAGTGCCCGCGATCGCGTCCACCAGCGGAAACCCACGCCCTGGACACGTCCGTGCACCCAGGCGGTCAGCCGGACGTCATCCTCTCCCAACATCTTTCACCTCAAAAGTCACCTCGGTGCCATTCTTCAACGTGCGCCCCACAGTGCACACCTGGTCGATCGCCCGTTCCACCACGATCAACAATCGGGCGAGCTCGTCGGGGTCCAATCCCGACAGGTCGACCTCAAGCGATTGCTCCAGTAGCGGATAGCGCTCCTGCTCTCGGTCCGCGGGCCCGGCCACCCTGATAGTGGCTTGGTAATCATCACCGAGCCGACGCCGCAACGGCTGGTCACTGCTCAGGCCGCCGCATGCGGCCAGGGCAATCTTCATGAGCTCGCCGGGGGTGAACACCCCCTCGACATCCTCGGATCCGACGAGGACGGCAGCTCCCCGGGTGCTGTGCCCGGTGTAGCGACGCACGCCGGTGCGCTGCACCCATAGTTCAGTCATGGCCCTATCTTGCTCCGGGAGTCAGCGCCGCCGCGGCCGGGGCTGACAGCGCGGGCAATAGCAGGATGAACGGTTCATGAATCTGTCCCGCCGCATCACCGCGCCGCAGCGCCGGCACGGCTCGCCCTCGCGGCCGTACGCATCGAGCGATCGGTCGAAGTAACCGGACTCGCCGTTGACGTTGACATAGAGCGAGTCGAACGACGTGCCCCCGTGGCCGAGCGCGTCGGTCATCACCGTGGCTGCCGCATCGAGCAATTCGGCCAGCTTCCGGAGGGGCAGCCCGGATGCCAGCCGGGCGCCATTGACCCCGGCCCGCCACAGCGCTTCGTCGGCGTAAATGTTGCCGATCCCCGAGACCACACTCTGGTCCAGCAGCTGACGCTTGATCTCAGAGTGCTTGCGCCTCAACACCTTGACCACTGCCTCGCGGTCGAACCGCGGGTCCAGCGGGTCGCGGGCGATGTGTGCGACAGGCATCGGTACGTCCGTGCCGTCGATGGTGACCACATCGGCGATCATCCATCCGCCGAACGTGCGCTGGTCAACGAAGTTCAGCGCCGTCCCATCGTCGAGCACGGCGGCGATTCGCAGGTGCTTCCCGTTGGGGACCGGCCCCAGGAGCATCTGTCCGCTCATGCCAAGATGAACGACGAGAGCCGCCTCGTCCCCGAGCGTCAGCCAAAGGTACTTTCCCCGGCGGCCCGTTCCGGTGATCGTGGCGCCCACAAGCTGGGCGACGAGGTTGGCGGACCCGAGTTCATGACGGCGTACGGCGCGGGGGTGGCGCACCTCAACGGCGGTGATGGTTTTACCGGCAACGTGTTCGGCCAACCCGCGCCGGACGACCTCGACCTCGGGAAGTTCAGGCACCGCTGAGGGCGTTCCATGCCGCGGCGGCTGCCTTGAGCTCGGCCTCTTTCTTGGTGCGGCCGAAACCTCTTCCCTGCTCGGCGGCGGCCACCACGACCGTCGCCGTGAACTCTTTGTCATGGTCCGGACCGGTGGACGTGACGATGTAGGTCGGCGCTCCGAGACCCCGTGAGGCAGTCAGCTCCTGCAGGCTGCTCTTCCAGTCCAGGCCCGCGCCCAGCGTCGGGGCGGTGTCCAGCAGGTCAGCGAACAACCGCAGAATAACCTCGTGCGCCGCGGCGGCACCGTGCTCCAAATAGATTGCACCCAAGAGGGATTCGACGCCATCGGCCAGGATACTCGACTTGTCGGCGCCACCGGAGTGCTCCTCGCCTTTGCCCAGCAACAGATAGCAGCCCAGGCCACTCTCCGTCAGACGGCGGCCAACGTCAGCCAGTGCTTGGGTGTTGACGATGCTGGCCCGCAACTTGGCCAGATCACCTTCGGAGCAGTCGGGATGGCGATGATAGAGCTCCTCGGTGATGGTCAGCCCGAGCACCGAATCCCCAAGGAACTCCAGACGTTCGTTGGTGGGCAGTCCGCCGTGCTCGTAGGAGTAGCTACGGTGAGTGAGCGCCATGGTCAGCAGCCCGTCCGGCAACTCGACACCCAA
The DNA here is from genome assembly GCA_022601135.1 of Actinomycetes bacterium. Lineage (GTDB taxonomy): Bacteria > Actinomycetota > Actinomycetes > Mycobacteriales > Mycobacteriaceae > Mycobacterium. The sequence continues at coordinate 15,446 of JAHZJB010000157.1, forward strand.
TGCCTTGAGCAGCAGCGCACGGTCGACCGTCACGCGTCGTCTCCGGCCCGCTCCCGAAGCTCGGCCAGCTTGGCCCATCGAGGGTCGATCTGGTCATGGTGATGCCCAGGCTCTGTGCTGGACAGCGAGACGCCGCACTCCGGACACAACCCGGCGCAGTCTTCCTCGCACACCGGCGAGAACGGCAGCGCCAATCCCACCGCGTCGATGATCGGCTGCTCGAGATCCACGGTTTCGGCGCTCCCGGCGCGACCGACGCGGGCAACCTCGTCGGCGTCGGTGGTCTCGTCGGTCGTACTGTGCGGGTAGGCGAACAGCTCCGTGAGGTCGATAGCGACTTCACCGGTGATCGGCTGCAGGCACCGGGCGCACTCCCCTGCAGTGGGCGCCGTCACCGTCCCGCTGACCAACACGCCCTCGGACACCGACTCCAGCCGCAGGTCCAATTCCAGCGGCGCGCCCTCATCGACGGCCATCAGCTCCAGACCCATGCGCATCGGACTCGGGACGGAGGTCTTCAGCGGCACCATCGAGCCGGGCCGCCGGCCCAGCCGGGCGACGTCGATCACCAACGGCGACTGTGGTCCTCGGCGCGGGGCCGCGTTCGCATCCGTCGACATGCCCGTATCGTACGTTCAGCCCCCGGGCAGGTGGGGTCAGCGGGCCGCGTAGTCGTGGGTTCCCGCCGCGGTGCGCAGCTGGTGACGGCCGCGCCCGACGGACCGCAGCGTGCCGTTGAGGAAGTCCTCGAACTCCGCCAGCTTGCTGTCCACATAGATGTCGCACTCACCGCGCAGCCGGTCCGCTTCCGAGTGCGCCGAGTCAATCAAGCGGGTGGCCTCGGCGGTGGCCGTCGCCACGATTTCGGTTTGCGACACCAACCGCTGCTGCTCCTTGATGCCTTCCTGCACAGCCTTCTCGTAGGTCAGGTTGCCGCTCTCGATCATCCGGTCCGCCTCGGACTTGGCCCGCCCGGTGCTCGCCTCGTACTCGCGTTTGGCGGTCGCCGCGATTCGGTCGGCTTCTTCACGGGCCTCGCCCACCGTGCGTTCGCTGTGCTGACGCGCCTCGGCGACCATGCGGTCCGCCTGGGACTTGGCATCGCCGAGCAATCGATCGGCCTCTGCCCGTGCATGGTTGATCATCGAATCGGCCTCTGCGTTGGCCGTCGCCACGGTGGACTCGCAATGCTCCTTGGCCTCGCGCAACACCGCATCGCGGGCATCCAGCACGTCCTGGGCATCATCGAGCTCGCCGGGGATCGCGTCCTTGATGTCGTCGATCAACTCGAGGATATCTCCGCGGGGCACCACGCAGCCCGCCGTCATCGGCACCCCGCGCGCTTCTTCGACGATCGCACCCATTTCATCGAGTGCTTCAAAAACTCGGTACACGACGACACCCCTCCAGGCCTAGTTGACAGTGACCAGTGTGCCTGGTGTTACGCCTGTGACTCAGTTACCGACGCCGGTGTGTCGTTACCAATTACCTGTTAACTGCCGCACGCAGTGTGGCTGTGGTGTGCAGCCAGATCCCGATTGCGGCTGATCTGACGATCCAGGCGCACACCAGAGCGCGGCAGTCAGCCTTGAGCGGCCAGCTTGGCCTGCAGCCGCACGTTCACCGGCTCGGGCAGCAGTTCGGACACGTCACCGCCCAGCATCGCGACCTCCTTGGCCAATGAGGACGACACGAACGAATACTGCGGGGTAGTGGCGACGAAGAACGTGTCGACACCGGCGATGTGCTTGTTCATCTGCGCCATCTGCAGCTCGTATTCGAAGTCGGTGCCCGTGCGCAGACCCTTGACGATCGCCGTCATTCCCCGGGCCTTGACGAAGTCGACGACGAGGCCCTGCCCCGACTCAACCCGTACGTTGGGCAGATGGGCCGTCGACTCCTCGATCAGAGCGATCCGCTCCTCGAGGCTGAACATGCTCTGCTTGTTGGGATTGACGAGCACCGCGATCACCAGCTCGTCGAATTGGGGCGACACCCGCTCGAAGATGTCTATGTGACCGAGGGTCACCGGGTCGAAGGATCCCGGGCACACCGCTCCACTCATGAAAGTCGACGCTAGCAGGGACATCAGTCGCGTTCGGCAAACTCGATGCGGGTGTCACCGTACCGACGCGCCTTCCACTGCGTCCAGGTGTCCGGCCAGGGGACCTCGGGTCCTGATGCCGGACGCTCCAACACCGCCACGGTGCCCGGCATCACCCATCGACCGACGTCGAGCGCGACCAGCATGTCACCGACCTGTGCTTCGTCGACCTCGTAGGGCGGATCGGCCAAGACGAGATCCACCGGATGAGCGGCGGCGCCCGCCAGGACGGGTACCACCGCACCGCGCCGCACCCTGGCCCCACGCACCCCCAGGGTCTCGATGTTGGCAGCGATCACCGCCGCTGCCGTGGCATCTGACTCGACGAACAGCGCGGAGGAAGCCCCCCTGGACAGGGCCTCCAGACCCAACGCACCTGAGCCGGCGTACAAATCCAGCACACGCAGCCCGGTGAAGTCGATCCGCGCCGCCAACACGTTGAACAAGGATTCGCGAACCCGGTCGGTGGTCGGACGGGTCCGCCCAGACTTAGACTGCCCGGACTTGCACCGCGGCACCGCGATTCGGCGACCGCCGAAGTCGCCGGCGACGATGCGGGTCAGGGTGTTTTCCCGTCCGCCGAACCGATTACCGCCAGCAGGTCTCCACCTTCGACCTGCGCGGTCGCCGACACCGCTACCCGTGTGACGGTTCCCGCCCGGGGCGCCGTGATCGCCGCCTCCATCTTCATCGCCTCGATCGTGGCGATGGTCTGGCCCGCTTCCACCGCATCGCCCTCAGACACGGCGACGGTGACAACTCCGGCGAACGGCGCCGCAACGTGGTCGGGGTTGGCGCGATCGGCCTTCTCGGCGGTGGGTACCTCGCTGGCCACGCTTCTGTCCCGGACCACGACGGGCCGCAACTGCCCGTTGATGATGCACATCACCGTGCGCATCCCCCGCTCGTCGGGATCAGAGATCGCCTCCAGACCGATCAGCAGCTCGACACCACGCTCAAGTGTCACCCGGTGCTCGTCGCCGCGCCGCAGGCCATAGAAGAACTGATTGGCCGACAAGCTCGAGGTGTCACCATACAGTTCGCTGTGGGCCTCGTACTCTTCTGTCGGGCCGGGAAAAAGCAGCCTGTTCAAGGCGCCCTGACGCTTGGGTCCGCCATGGGTCAGTGCCAATTCGTCGGCCTCGCTGAGCACCGCCTGCGGCTTGGCGGGTGCGCGCCCGGCCAGCGCCTTCGTGCGCAGCGGCTCGGGCCAACCGCCCGCAGGGTCACCCAGCTCGCCCCGGAGGAACCCGATGACCGAATCCGGAATATCGAACTTTTCCGGCTCCGAGGCGAATTCGTCGGCGGTGATGCCCGCGCCGACGAGGGCCAGCGCGAGGTCTCCGACGACCTTCGACGATGGCGTCACCTTGATCAGACGGCCCAGAATCCGGTCGGCATCGGCGTAGCCGGTCTCGATCTCTTCGAATCGGTCGCCCAGCCCCAGCGCGATGGCCTGCTGGCGCAGGTTGGACAGCTGACCACCGGGAATCTGGTGGTGATACACCCGACCGGTGGGAGTAGGCGGGCCGGCCGCCGCAACATCGAAGGGGGCGTACACCTTTCGCAACGCCTCCCAGTAGGGCTCCAGGTCACAGACCGCCGACAGCGACAGGCCGGTGTCGTACCTGGTGTTCGCCGCCGCAGCGACGATCGAGCTCAGCGCCGGCTGGCTCGTCGTACCGGCCAACGGCGCCGAGGCGCCGTCGACTGCGTTTGCGCCCGCCTGCCAGGCCGCCACGTAGGTCGCCAGCTGCCCACCCGGAGTGTCATGGGTGTGCACGTGCACGGGCAGGTCGAACCGGCTCCGCAGTGCGCTGATCAGCATGGCGGCCGCTTGAGGGCGCAGCAGACCAGCCATGTCCTTGATCGCCAACACATGCGCGCCGGCATCCACGATCTGCTCGGCGAGTTTCAGATAGTAGTCCAGCGTGTATAGGTTCTCGGCGGGGTCGGACAGGTCCCCGGTGTAGGACATGGCTACTTCGGCCACAGCCGTGCCGGTTTCCCGCACGGCGTCGATCGCGGGTCGCATCGAATCCACATTGTTGAGCGCATCGAAGATCCGAAAGATGTCGATGCCCGTCGCGGTGGCCTCGTCCACGAACGCGTGGGTGACCGATTCCGGATAGGGCGTGTAGCCGACGGTGTTTCGCCCACGGAGCAGCATCTGCAAGCAGATGTTGGGAACCGCTTCGCGCAGCGCGGCCAGCCTCTCCCAGGGGTCTTCTTTCAGGAACCGAAGGGCGACATCGTAGGTCGCCCCGCCCCAGCACTCGATGGACAGCAGCTGCGGGGTCATCCGCGCGATGTAGGGCGCCACCATCAACAGACTCGACGTACGGATCCGGGTAGCCAACAGCGACTGGTGGGCGTCGCGGAATGTGGTGTCGGTGACACCCACCGACTTCGATTCGCGCATCCACCGGGCGAACGCCTCCGGCCCCACCTCCGAGAGCAGGTGCTTGCTACCGCGTGGCGGCATGGCGTTGAGATCGATCTGAGGCAACTTGTCCTGAGGGTAGACAGTCGAGCGGCGCGGACCGTGCGGTTGGTTGACCGTGACGTCGGCGAGGTAGTTGAGGATCTTGGTTCCCCGGTCGGCCGGCGAGCGTGCCGTCAGCAGATAGGGCCGCTCGTCGATGAACGAGGTGGTGATCCTTCCGGCGCGGAAGTCGGGGTCATCGATCACCGCCTGCAAGAACGGAATGTTCGTCGACACCCCACGGACGCGGAACTCGGCCAGTGCCCGATGGGCACGCGCCACGGCAGCCGAAAAATCCCGGCCCCGGCAGGTGAGCTTGACCAGCATCGAATCGAAGTGCGCCCCGATCTCGGCCCCCAGGTGCGCACCGCCGTCCAGTCGGATGCCCGCTCCACCCGGTGACCGGTAGGCGGTAATGCGCCCGGCATCGGGCCGGAAACCGTTAGCGGGATCCTCGGTGGTGATCCGGCATTGCAAGGCGAAACCCCTTGGCGCCCTCATTATTTCCTGGCTCAGGCCAAGATCGGCGAGGGTCTCCCCCGACGCGATACGCAGCTGGCCGGCGACCAGGTCCACATCGGTGATTTCTTCGGTGACGGTGTGCTCCACCTGGATTCGCGGATTGCATTCGATGAACACGTGGCGCCCGCGCTCGTCGAGCAGGAACTCGACGGTGCCGGCACACGAGTAGTTGATCTCGCGGGCGAACGCGACGGCGTCGTCGCAGATCTTCTGGCGCAGCTCTTGATCCAGGTTCGGGGCCGGCGCGAGCTCGATCACCTTCTGGTGCCGGCGCTGCACGCTGCAGTCACGCTCGAACAGATGCATCACGTTGCCGCTGGTGTCGGCAAGGATCTGCACTTCGATATGGCGCGGATTGAGCACGGCCTGCTCGAGATACACGGTCGGATCGCCAAACGCCGACTCAGCCTCGCGACTGGCGGCTTCCACGGCCTCGGCCAACGCCGCGCGCTCGGTGACCCGGCGCATCCCCCGACCGCCACCTCCGGACACCGCCTTGACGAACAACGGGAACTCCATGTCGCGTGCGGCGTCGGCCAGTTCGTCGACCGACGCAGACGGTGCCGACGACGCCAGCACCGGCAGGCCTGCGGTACGCGCCGCGGCGATCGCCCGTGCCTTGTTGCCCGTCAGCTCCAGCACCTCAGCGCTGGGGCCCACGAAAGTGATGCCATTGGCCGCACAGGCCGCGGCCAGTTCCGGGTTCTCCGACAGGAATCCGTAACCCGGATACACCGCGTCAGCGCCGGCCTGGGTGGCCACCCGGATAATCTCGTCAACCGACAGGTACGCCCGGACCGGATGTCCGACGCTGCCGATCTGGTAGGACTCGTCTGCCTTCAGACGATGCAGGGAATTGCGATCCTCATACGGGTAGACCGCGACGGTCGCGATGCCCATCTCGTAGGCAGCACGGAAGGCACGGATTGCGATCTCGCCGCGGTTGGCGACGAGCACTTTGGAGATCCGACCGGTCACGGTTCACTCTAACCCTCGCCAAACCTCGCGTCGCCGCGGTTCCCGACAATCAGATGAGGGTTGACCAGTAGTTCCAGAAACGTTTGAGAATCAGCAGAGCGACGGCGGTGAACCACAGCGCCACCACCGACCAGCGCCACGTATAGAGCGTTCTGACGAGGGCGGAGCTGCTGTTCTGGGGTGCCACGGCTATCGAGGCGGTAACCACCAGGAGTGGGATCGTCACCGCCCATACCACCATGTAATAGGGGCATAACGCGCCGATGCGGTACAGGCTCTGGAAGATCAGCCAGTGCACGAACACCGCGCCGAGCAGCGTGCCTACCGCCAGACCGGCCCAATACCAGCGCGGCAACGGAACCTTGGCAACGGCAAGCACACCGGTCACGAGTGTGACGGTGAAGGCGACGACACCAATCAACGGATTGGGGAAACCGAACAGGGACGCCTGCGGCGTGATCATCACCGAGCCGCAGGACAGCACCGGGTTGATGCTGCAGGTCGGCACATATTCAGGGTTGATCAGGAGTTCGATCTTCTCGATCGTCAGGGTCAGTGCCGCGGCCAACCCGAGGACACCGGCGATCAGCACCCACAGCGCACTGGCTCTGCCCACCGCCACATCGGTGGGCTCGGCACCCGACGGCCCAGCCGTCACGGCGTGGACGCGGGCGCCGGCGCGGTCTCCGGCGCTACCGCCTCGAGACCGGGCACGTCACCGACGATCTCCTTGATCTTGGCGACCAGCGCATCCGGAGTGCTGGGTTGGTAGTCCTCGCCGTTGATGCGAACCGTCGGGGTAGCCTCGATGCCCGTGGCGGCGGCCATGCCGTTGACCATGTCGACGTAGGTGCCCTTGTTGATGCATTCGGGAACGGATCCGCCGGCACCGGCCTGACGGGCGATCTCGATGAGCCGATCGTCGTCCGAGTTGCCCGCAGCCATCTCGGACTGCTGCGCGTAGAGCGCGGCAAAAAACCGTTGGAACGCGTCGACAGATTCGTCGGCCACACAGTAGGCCGCACCACCAGAACGAGCCGCGTAGTTCTGATTCTGCGCACCGTGGACGTTGACCATGTAGTAATCAGCGGCGATCGCGCCGGAATCGATGAGCTTGTTGATCGTGGGGCCGAACTCCTTCTCGAAGGCGGCGCAGGCCGGACACAGGAAGTCTTCGTACAGCGACAGCACCACCTTGGGCTCCTCGGTGCCTTCCTTCTTGATCAGGCTGCTCGACTCCACCCTGATGGAACGCTTCTCGCCCGCGGTCGGCTTTTCGTCAGCCGACATCACGATGTAGAGCACTAAGACGACCGCAAAGATGACCACTACAGCGGTCAGACCAATCTGAACGAACAGGTTGCGCTTACGATCGGCTGCCTTCAGGTCGTAGCGCGCCTTCTTCTTGGGTTTGGAAGCCACGAGACACAGAGTACCGAGGCCCCCCGGTGCTCCTAGCAGGCGCGGGTCAGATGGGCACGCATCGCCGAGATGACCTCGGCGGTCGCGGTGGCGCTGGCACCGCCCAGCGGGAAGAAGTTGGCGAAGCCGTGTACCAGCGAGCCGTACTCCCGATAGTCGACGGGCACGCCCGCCCGACGCATGCTGTCGGCGTAGCACCGTCCCTCGTCGCGCAGCGGGTCGAACCCGGCGGTGACAACCAACGCCGGCGCCAATCCAGACAGGTCGTCGGCCAGCAGCGGCGACACCCGCGGGTCCGCCATATCGATGCTCGCCCCGCCGAGGAAGCGCTCTCTGAACCAATCGATATCGCGTTTGGTGAGGAAAAAGCCGCGGGCAAACAGCGTCTTCGAGCGCGTTTGGCTCAGGTAATCGGTCACCGGATACAGCAGCAGCTGCAACGCCGGCGGCATCTCCCGCTCATCGCGTGCCCGCATCGACACCACCGCAGCCAGGTTGGCTCCCGCGCTGTCCCCCCCTACCGCGACGCGCTGCGGATCGGCACCCAACTCGGCTGCGTGCTCGCGGGCCCACAGATAAGCGGCGTACGCATCCTGAGAGCCTGCCGGTGCCTTGTGTTCGGGCGCGAGCCGGTAAGCCACCGACAGAACGTGGATTTTGCCTTCCCGGCAGATCTCGCGGCACAGGTCATCATGGGTCTCGATGCTGCCGATCACATGGCCGCCGCCATGGAAGAAGACCAGCAACGGCGCGTCTGGTTCGTCGGTGCGGTAGTGCCGCGCCGGGATCGGGCCCACTGCCCCGGCCACCGCCAGATCGATGACCGCGGGGACGGCTATGTATTTCTTGAAGCCGCCTGCGAGTTGCTCCAACCGAGCGCGAGCGGCGACATGGTCTTCGTCGGCGACCAATCCGTCGAGGCCGAGTGCCCGCTGACCGGCCAGCATCAGCTGCAGCGTCGTGTCCAATGTGTTGCCGTCGAGGGTGATCGAACGCCCGCCCAGCAGCAGTCGCTTGACGCGATCCGGAATGTGCGGCAGCCCACGCAACGTTACGGTCGCGACCTTGTCGGCGACGGCGTCCCGGGTGCGTGCCTCGCGCGGTACCGTCGGCGCCGCGGGTTCTGTGGCGGCGCGCTCCATGTCGCTCTTCGTCATGTGTACTCCATCGTCAGGCCAGACCCTACCGCCGGGGCAACACGGCAAAACTCCCGGGCAGACGTGATTAGGAGCCTTGCCGCCGCGGCAATATAGTCATCGGCGAAACCATGTCCCGGACCAGACAATCGCCTTGGGCGGGACTCTGGTGGACGAGCATTCCACTTCAGCAGGGTAGGTGACATGACCTCGGCGGCAGCGATTCCCACCGTCACGCTCAACGACGACAACACGATGCCGGTGCTCGGCCTCGGTGTGGGCAAGTTGGGGGATTCCGACACCGAGGCCGCTGTGCTGGCTGCGCTGGAGGCCGGCTATCGACTGATCGACGTAGCCTCCGCAGGCAACGAGGAGGCTGTCGGGCGCGCGGTGGCCGCGTCGGGGGTGGCTCGCGACGAGTTGTTCATCACGACGAAGCTGGCCACCCGGGACCAGGGCTTCCAGTCCTCGAAAGACGCCCTCAAGGCCAGCATCGAGAGGCTCGGCCTCGAGTACGTCGACCTGTACTTGATCCACTGGCCCGCCGGTAATCCGGACAAGTTCGTCAACAGCTGGGGCGGGATGATGAAGTCCAAGGAGGACGGCGACGCCCGCTCGATCGGCGTGAGCAACTTCCACGCCTCGCACCTCGATGACATCATCAGCCTTTCGTTCTTTGCTCCCGCCGTCAACCAGATCGAACTGCACCCGCTGCTGAATCAGGCCGAGCTTCGCGCGGTCAACGCCGAGCACGGCATCGCCACCGAGGCCTACGGTCCCCTGGGCGGGGGCAACCTCCTCGACAACGCCGGGGTCACCGCAGTTGCACACACGCTGGGCAAGACGCCGGCACAAGTGCTGATCCGGTGGAACTTGCAGTTGGGCAACATCGTCGTCCCGGGAACATCATCCCCGGAGAGGATCAGATCCAACCTCGAGGTATTCGACTTCGAGTTGACCGACGATCAGATGGCAACCCTCAATGCTCTTGACGACGGCACCAGATTCGGTCCGGACCCCGAGACCTACACCGGCGACTGATCGACCAGGTCTCTACTAGGTCGTGTCGTAGCGGAGGCGGTAAAGTTCCTCACATGGGAACGCCGAGATCACGTGCGCGCTGGTTGCGCGGCGGATTGGTCGGCACGATCTCGGCCGTGATGGCGATCGGCGCGCACACGGCCGCAGGCGGAGGCCTCCCCAGTGGCGGGGCCTTGGTCATCTCCCTGTTGGCCTGCGCCACGGTGGGAATGATGGTCGGCAGTCTGCGGTTGACCGGTCGCGGCACCAGACGGCTGGCCACCGCGACCGCCCTGTGTGCCTCGCAGTTACTGGTCCATGCGATTTTGGTGACGGCGGGCCACCAGCACGGCAATGCGCAGGACGTGGGCGCATCCATGGCCGCCGCCCATCTCGCGGCGGCCGCGATCCTGGCCATCGCCATCACGGCGGTCGAGCATTTATACCTGGTGTGCGCCTCGGTACTGTGCTGGCTGCGGCTGTTCGCCGCAGCCGAAGGGGCCGCCGTCAAACAGTCGATGCGCTCAGTCGCGAGTGGTTTCGTGGCACATTCGGCATTGCGGTGCCCGGGTCTGGGGATGCGTGCGCCACCCTTTGGTCGCCTAGCCGCCTAGGTTCGCCGTACTCGATCCTCGATCCTCGGCGCAATCGATCAACGTCGCATGACCAGCACCGAACCGAAGGATGATCCATGCCTGACCGCAGAATCCGAACCACACTCGGCGCGCTCTTGGCCGCCGCCGCCCTTGTCAGTACCGGCTGCACCACCTCCTCAGACCATCAGGACGAAACCATGGCGTCCACCGTCACCTTCGAGGATCAGTGGGCCAGTTCGGCAGACACGGGTATGGCCGCAGTCTTCGGAACGCTGACCAACACCGGACATCACGAAGCTCGCATCGTCGGCGGTGAGTCACCGCTCGCCGGTCGCGTCGAAGTTCACGAAGTCACGCCCGGAGCCGCCGGGACGAAAACAATGCGCCCCAAAGCCGACGGCATCGCCCTGCCCGCCGACGGCACACATGATCTGGTTCCCGGCGGCGACCACATCATGCTGATGGACCTCAATGGGCCGCTGAAACCGGGAGCCGATGTCGATCTCACGGTGATGTTCGAGGACGGGTCCACGCTCCCGGTCACCGCGCAGGTCCGCGATTTCGCGGGCGCCGGCGAGGAATATCAACCGAACGGTGACACACCCGCCGAGGTGCCACACCACGATCATGGCTGATGCCCCGGAGGGCCGGGGCTTCACGGTGAAGCGGCGGCGCCTCCTCACCGGCGGGGCCGCCGCATTGGCGGCAGGTGCCGCCATCACCCAGTGCAGCGCCGCCCAGTCTGCTGGTTCGGCGCGGGAAACACGCAGTGCCACAGAGCCATTCCATGGCAAGCACCAGTCCGGCGTCATCACGCCGCCGCAAGCCCACGCACTTTTCGTGGCACTCGACCTCAAGCCACCGCCGGATCGCAGGCCGCGTGAGGTTCTCTCGGCCGTCCTCAAATTGTGGACCGCTGATGCCGCCCGGCTCACTCAGGGCCAGCCGGCACTGGCTGACACCGAGCCCGAACTGGCTTTGCAACCGGCACGCCTCACCGTCACCGTCGGTCTGGGGGCGACCCTGTTCGAACGTGTTGGGCTGACCCACCTGCAGCCGCGGACGGCGGCCGAATTGCCGGCTTTCTCGACCGACCGCCTAGACCCCGCCTGGTGCGGCGGCGATATTCTGCTCCAGATCTGCGCCGACGATCCCGTGGTCGTCTCACACGCCAGTCGCGTGCTTCTCAAGAACGTGCGCAGCATGACTCAACAACGTTGGCGACAATCCGGTTATCGGCCCACGGTCGGTTCTGGCCACTCCGGCGGCAGCATGCGCAATCTGATGGGGCAGGTCGACGGGACTGCCAATCCGCATGATGCGGCGGCGTTCGACCGCCAGGTGTGGGATCTCGGCTCGGAACAACAGTGGTTCGCGGGCGGCACGGTCCTGGTTCTGCGGCGAATACGTGCCGAATTGGACACCTGGGACGAACTCGACCGTGCGAGCAAGGAACTCACCATGGGGCGCAGGCTCGACAACGGCGCTCCGCTGACCGGCGAGCAGGAAACTGACGTGCCCGACTTCTCCGCCAAACTCCACGGTATCCCGGTGATTCCACCCAATGCCCATATCGCGCTGGCCCGGCCCCACAACGACGGGGAAGAGTTCTTGCGAAGGCCCTACAACTACGACGACCCCCCGGCCAACGGCCAAACCACCGATAGCGGACTGATCTTCGCCGCCTACCAACGCGATCCGGAACGACAATTCATTCCCGTGCAGCGCCGACTCGCCGAGGCCGATGCGCTCAATCCGTGGGTGACGACGATCGGCTCGGCCTCGTTCGCGATATTGCCCGGCACCGCAGGGGACGGCTACCTCGGAGAGACGCTACTCGGATAGCGCGCTCCAAGCGGCTACTCAGAATGGTGGTGGGTCGTGGATGGCGGTGATGGTGTGGAGTTGTTGTTGCCAGCGTTGGTCGGCTTCGCGGTGGTGTCGGGTGAGGCGTCGTTCGGCCTGGATGCGTGTGGTTCGGTGTTGGGTTCGGGTGGTGCGGCGTTGCGGCATCCCGGCGCTGCGGTCTTTGCGCCGCGGGGGGTGGGGCGCGGTGCGCACTGGTGGTGGCGCGGTCGGGGTGCACAGGGTGGGGAACAGCAGCGCGCTCCCGGGGGTAGTGAGGGTGGTGACCCCGGCCGGCGAGGTCCAGATGATGGTGCCGTCGGGTAGTTGGTCATCACCCCAGCCCCAGAACGTTTTGATCAAATGATGTTTACGGCACAGGCATTTCAGGTTCGAGGCCTGGGTGGGGCCGCCG
>JAHZJB010000158.1 GCA_022601135.1 Actinomycetes bacterium
ACCGACCCCACAGCGCCCACGGCGAACTCACCCCCACCGAGTTCGCTCTACAGTGGACCACGACCCACCAACCCCAAGTCGCATAGTGACTGGACCACCAACTGGGTCCCCCTCACCGGGGTATCGACATTAGATCATCCTTTCGTATCAGGCTAGCCTGCCTAGCCAGGTTGAAAGTAGCACACGCTGACTAGGCAGATCAATAGTTGGATAGGTGTGCTGTGCCGCCTATGCTCCTGAATATGGAGCTGGACCCTGATGATCCTCGGCCGCCGTACAAGCAGGTCGAATCGTCACTGCGCGCTGCAATCCTGACGCGCATCTATACACCCGGGGAAAAACTGCCATCGGGGCAAGAATTGGCCACCCGCTATGGCGTAGCACGAATGACCGTCCTGCAAGCCCTGCGGGGATTGCGTGAGGAAGGCCTAGTCGTATCCCGCGTGGGAAGCGGGGTTTACGTCCGCGAACGAATCGAGAAACCGGTTGGTCTGCGTCCACACGTTGAACGTGCCTTCGAGTTGGAGCACGTAACCATCGATTTTTTCGGCTTCACAGGGGAGACATTGCATGCCGCCCTGCAAGAGCCGCTGGACAAGGTGAGGGCAGGTCGACTCACCCCACGGTCAGTAACTATTCGGTGTCTCGTGCCCGATTCGACCAAACCCTGGGCGCTTCCTTGCGATGCCGATAGCGGTGAGGATGTGAAGGCATTTCGTACGCGCCACGCGCAGATCTCAGGCCGCCATCTCGACACCATTAGGAACGACGTCAAAGAACTTCAGGGCCTTGGGTTGCTCGACGAAGCGACATGCGCCGTTCGAGTTCACCTCAATACTCCACTGTTCAAGCTTTACCTGCTGAATGAGCGGGAGGTGTTCTTCGGCTTCTACCCACCCGAACCTCATGCAGTTCGGATTGATGGCAAGGACTACAAGATGCTCGACTTGATGGGCAAGGACACCGTCCTTTTCCACCATGAGGCCAACGATGATGCCGAGGCCGTAGGTACTCAGTATGTCCGGGAGTCGTCCCGCTGGTTCAACGCTATGTGGGATCGAGTAGCAGCAGCTCCGTCTGATGAGCGATAAGGCTCTCGCTTTTCTCATTGACTTCGACGGCCCGATCTGCTCAATCTTTGATGGTTATTCCGCCGCAGCTGCTGCAAAAGAGCTAGCCGCTCTCGTATCCCCGCGAGTGCCAGATATCCCCAGTATCGATCCGCTGGCGATTCTGCGAGCGGCACCCCCTGACCTGGCGGAGCTTATTGACAAACAACTCACCACGATCGAGCTCCGCGCGGTCGAAACCGCCAGATCAAATCCTGAATTTTACGAATTGACTAATGCCATTGGGCACCGGCCCTGGGCGGTCGTCAGCAACAACAGTCGCTCAGCCATTCGCACCTATCTTCAACGGGTTCATCCCGATCATGTAAAGGTCCCCATCCTTGGCAGACCTGCAGGCCGGCCAGACCTCATGAAACCCAATCCCCATCTCCTGCTCGAAGCGCTCAAGGTGCTGTCGGTGCCAGCCGAAGCCGCCCAATTCATAGGGGATTCGGTTACTGATATTGCAGCGGGTCGTAGGGCCGGCGTGCGCACCATCGGCTACGCGAACAAGCCCGGGAAAGCGAAACTGCTTGCCGAGGCGGGAGCAGACGATATGGCAATCCAAGGTCAGCCTTGGTGGCTAGCCCTCTAGCGTTTCCCTTCGATCTTTCGACTCGTCGTTTCCCCGTCTGACCGGAGTTCATCGATAATCTCTGGATACGGTGCTGCCCATCGGAGGTGAGTGCAGCAATCCATGGCTCGCCCAATTTCTCGATAACCGTGTCAGTGCCGCTGCCCTTGGCGGCAAACGGATGCTCCGGGCGGTGCTAGTTCACCCGGACTCATCGAGGATGAATGCGGCCCCTACTTCGACGTCGGTCTCCCGTCATCCACTCGTTCACCCACACGGCGATTCAACACTCGCCAGTCTTCCTCAGCTCACCCGGGAACGGTTCTGCGTCGATCGGGCGTATTTCCTCGACGATCGTCTCGACCACTCCTTGCTGCCGCATCGCTTCCGCGCGGTGTTGGCCGTTCATGAACCTTAGTGGCTCGTCCCACTCGCGGATAAGGCTGATCGGTTCGTAAAAGAGGGACCCCGCGGCCTCTGCGACGTCCGCCGGAAGATCCACGGGTAGGTCGCAATTGTTCACTGCTTGGAGAGCGACCGCACTGGCTGCTGCCCAATTGACGGCCAAGTAGCGGTCCATATCTCGGAAGGGCTGGCTGTCCGGCAACTCGCTCACTAGAATCCGCCGGAGCACTATTGCATGGCTAGGCGGCGGCGGGATGTAGGGGACGAAATCCGCTCCCTCATCCCACCGGGCTCCCAGACGGTTCAGCGTCTCCAGTTCGTTTGCATCAACCTCCCGTTCGTGCGCGAAGATCCCTTTGGCGTCATATTCCATTGCGACGACTCTGGGCCAGCCCTCAAACCGGAGGTGCGGATTCAGCAGGTTGAAGATAAGGGTCGGTGGCGTCTTGTCTTTCGGAAAGAACTCTGTCCAGATCTTGCTTCGGTACTTCTCGGCCGCGTTGACGTGACTCGCACCGCGGTCGCCATCCCGGAGTGTGACGAGGGTCATGCCGTGGCCCAACTCGTCGCGGAAGGCCTGGACGCGGGATGTGCCGACAGCGTCGACATGCCACATATGCACGTCCGCTTTGCGGCCTGGCCTGTGCCGGAGTTTTCTAAACGCCGCCACTGCCCCTCGCTTCCAACCGGCCACCGAGTAGATTCTGCCGGACCAGCAGCCGACGGGTGGGTGCGCCCTGAACGAAACTCCCGAAGACCAACGCGGTGATCACGAACCCGAATACTCACGCCACGCATGTTCGTACGAGGGCCTCGAGCGCCATCGTCGGGGCGACGCAGCCGGTGCTTGACGCGACTATTTGCGGTGACGCGCGCACTTGGCTGCGTGAACACACTGATCCGGCGACACCCCAATCAATCCCCGACCACGTCGCTGCCCTGCGTCGTGCCACAACCGCCGTAGTCGATTCGAATACTCGCTGCGAGCAGGCATCCGTGATAAATGTCGAAGTACGCAATTTCGAGCAGACGCTGGAGGACATCTCCCAGGCGTGTGCAGAAGCTGGAGTTTCTTAATTGAAGGGAAAACCGCTGCAACCCAAATTAAGTAATCAGCAGGTTGCGTATGCCGGTGAAAATTTCGTTGCGGCGGAGATTCACCGGCGAGGCGGATACGCGGTCACGTTCTCCGGCAACATGAAGGGCATCGACCTTCTGGCGAGCGATGCTACACACGACCGCAAGATCGACATCCAGGTCAAGACGAAGACCGCGGGTGCCTGGCAGACGACGACCAAATGGGGCAAGAAACAGATCAAACCGAAGGAAGTCCGGAGCTTCTGGATTTTGGTTGATCTGCGAGCTGACGGCCCCGACTACTACATAATGCCGACCTGGTGGATTCGGAACGATATCTTCACGGCCCACCGCAAGTATCTAGCCAAGCACGGCGGTCGCCGCGCTAAAAATGACGAAAGCGCCCACCACTCGATCCCGCTATCCCGTGTCAAGGAGTGGAGAGATCGCTGGGATGTCCTGGGCATTCTCCCGACTTAAGCGAGTTCCCCGGACGTTCCACACTCACCTCAAGCGTGCCTACTCAATAGCCATAGTCGTTCGGTGAAGCCTCCGCGTTCAGCCCGTTTTATCTCCGCAGAGCGTAGAAGCGCATCCAGATTATGTCCGTGTTCCCCAACGATCCCGATGAGTACTTCGAGTACATCGGCCGCTTCTTCCAGCACGGCGGCCGGAGCGGTGGCCTGCCGGAGTTCGGCTGTCTCTTCATCTAGCTTGTCCAACAGCGCGGCGTGGTAGTCAGAGCCGTCGAGCCTTTTCACGTTCGCTGTCCGACCAGACGCCGCGATGATCGCCGGAATCCCGTCCCGAACCAACTTGCCCGCTGTGTCAGACATCTTCCGCATACTGTCACCCATGTCCCAGCAGTTCTATACCAGCGAGCCGACACCGCGAACCGCCTGGCGGCAAGCGATCTTGATGGGTGCCAATACCCGGACGTACAAGTTCCCGCTTGGCGCAGCGTTGCTGGAAGTGGCGCGCTCAGGTCGTGATGCGGTTCCCCTGATAGAACTCGCAACGACATATGCTACCTACCTGATCAACAGGCAAGGAAGTTTCCCGCAAGCTAGGAGTTCCGAGTCACTGAGCGATCGGGACTTCTTGTCCGTGTTGGCAAGCGAGCGTTCAGAATCGCTGCAGTTAGGACGACCCACGGAAACACTCGTCGATGCAGCGGTCAAATCCATCCCGGGAATGGTCATGCAAAAGTTCCACAATCTCGCCGGCCAGGGCGAAGTAGCGCACCGCTTCTATGAACTAAAGGGAAAGGGACACAACCGCATTGTTCGGCTGACCTCTAATCTGCGAGAGGTAGCCGCCGATGATTCGTCGGACGTGCTCGATGACGAACTCGACGCGAGATGGAGAATTGTCGAGGCGGCATTCGACGCCGGGATCAGTCGCAGCCTGATGGGTGGACTGAAATTCGACGACACGAGTGGAGAGTTGGTCGTCGCCGCGCAGCGGGTTCCTTTGACTAGCCTCCGCGCCGCCATCGACGGATTCCAGTACGGGCGGTGCTTCTACTGCCACGACCCGCTAGGGGATCTCAAAGGACCGGACATACATGTGGATCACGTGTTCCCGTTCAAGTGGATGACCACCGGCAGCTGGCAGGGGCCCGACCTCAACGGTGTGTGGAATCTGGTTCTTGCCCACGAGACGTGCAATCGCAAGAAGTGGTACCGCAACCCCACCGACAGCGAAATACGCCGACTTATCGCGAGGAATGACGCTATCGCAGAATCGCCTGTGCCATTGCGTCGCACACTTGAGGTAGCTATGGCCGCGTCCGGTCCCGGCGCGGTGACAAAGCGTCATCAGTTCATCGCGAATGTACGAAATCTGACCACCACCGGACAGCGCCCTGGGCCAAGATGATAGGTATGGACCGCCCATCGTGTACGAAGACCAACCGCTTTAGTTGCACTCCCAGCACAGGCATTGTGTCGTTCCGTGAGCGAAACTAGCTACCCAGATGAGCTCGCTCGAGCTGTTGGGCTTGTCGTCATATACGCCGCGTGGGCGGAGGATGGGGCAGGAGAGCTCATAGGCTTGCATCATGGGGTCAATGAACCAATCCGGCATCGGGATTGGGCAGCATCGGGACAGCAGCTGTGCAACGGGCTTGCAGCCGTCACTTACCGCGAGCTCGCGCACCGGCTGGAGCGCGCCCTGGACCGTAGGAATCATGTAGTGCATGGAGTTTTTTTGTGGCAACGCGATGCATCCGTTGGCCTTACGATGAAGCGGCGGCGCGGTTTGTCCGACCCGGCTGGTTTTGAGATGGTGAGCTGGTCTGTGACCGCACTAAATGCATTGGTTAGCGAGTTTCAGATTATCCGGGAACTGATCGATCAAGAGATAAGCCGCTTCATGGGGATACCCTCACCGGCGCAACCGCTCAACGCCGATTGAATTGATTGTGACCGAGGATAAATCAGAGATTCTGATCACGCTGCCATGTGGATGTTGGCGAGCAATACCGTCGAATCTGCAGCAATTCTGGCCGCCAGGATACTGCGGGCGTGCTAGTCGTGCCACTAAGACAAATCACTATGCCCGCGGTTCACTCGGCATGAGAGACTTGCTCAGCCCATGCGGCCGTTTGCTACGCAGTTCACTCGCCCCCTAC
>JAHZJB010000159.1 GCA_022601135.1 Actinomycetes bacterium
ACAGCACCAGATAGGCCTCGGAGTTGATGGTGAGCTTGCGCAGCGCACCCTTGATCTCTTCGATCGACAACTCCTCGCCGCCCAAGTACTTCTCCAGCAGCGACTCATCGGTCTCAGCGACCGCTTCGAGCAGCCGGGTGCGGTACTCGTCGGCTTTGTCCTGCAGCTCGTCAGGGATGTCGATCGTCTCGTAGGTCTCGCCGAGTTTGGTCTCGCCGCGCCAAACTTTGGCCTTCATCTCGACCAGGTCGACGATGCCCTCGAAATCGCCCTCGGAGCCGATCGGCAGCTGGATCGGGAGGACGTTGGCGCCCAACCGGTCTTCCATCGTCTTCACCGAGAAGTAGAAGTCGGCGCCGATCTTGTCCATCTTGTTGACGAAGCAGATGCGCGGGACGTCGTACTTGTCGGCCTGGCGCCAGACCTGTTCGGACTGCGGTTCTACGCCTTCCTTGCCATCGAACACGGCGACGGCGCCGTCAAGAACGCGAAGGGACCGCTCGACTTCCACGGTGAAGTCGACGTGGCCGGGGGTGTCGATGATATTGATCTGGTTGCCATTCCAGAAGCAGGTGGTCGCGGCCGAGGTGATGGTGATACCACGCTCTTGCTCCTGCTCCATCCAGTCCATCGTCGCGGCACCATCGTGCACTTCACCGATCTTGTAGCTGATTCCGGTGTAGTAGAGGATGCGCTCGGTCGTCGTCGTCTTACCGGCATCGATGTGCGCCATGATGCCGATGTTGCGGACCTTCGTCAGGTCGGTCAGCACGTCCTGTGCCACGGCTACGTCCCACTCTTTCGCTTGCTAGTACGAGGTTTTAATGCTTCCGCCGGGCACCAGCCCGGTGGGTATTCACCAGCGGTAGTGCGCGAAGGCCCGGTTGGCCTCAGCCATCTTGTGGGTATCCTCACGTCGCTTGACAGCGGCCCCCAAGCCGTTGCTGGCGTCCAGGATCTCGTTGGCGAGCCTCTCGACCATCGTCTTCTCACGACGGGCCTTCGAGAAGCCGACGAGCCAGCGCAGTGCCAGCGTGGTCGAACGCTCGGGGCGCACCTCGACGGGCACCTGGTAGGTCGCGCCACCGACACGACGGCTGCGGACCTCGAGGGCCGGCTTGACGTTGTCGAGCGCACGCTTGAGCGTGACTACCGGATCGGTACCCGTCTTGTCGCGGGCCTGCTCGAGCGCACCGTAGACGATGCGTTCGGCCAACGACTTCTTCCCATCCAGCAGTACTTTGTTGACCAGCTGGGTAACCAGCTGCGATCCGTACACCGGATCGTTGACCAACGGACGCTTAGGCGCGGGTCCCTTGCGCGGCATCAGCTCTTCTCCTTCTTGGCGCCGTACCGGCTGCGAGCCTGCTTGCGGTTCTTGACACCCTGGGTGTCCAGCGAACCGCGGATGATCTTGTATCGCACGCCCGGCAGGTCCTTCACCCGGCCGCCGCGCACCAGCACCATCGAGTGCTCCTGCAGGTTGTGGCCCTCGCCCGGGATGTAGGCGGTGACCTCGACCTGGCTGGTCAGCTTCACGCGAGCGACCTTGCGAAGCGCCGAGTTCGGCTTCTTCGGCGTCGTTGTGTACACGCGGGTGCACACGCCGCGGCGCTGCGGGCTGCCCTTGAGGGCGGCCGTTTTCACCTTGGCGATCTTGTCGCGGCGACCCTTGCGGACCAGCTGGTTGATGGTTGGCATGTACCGGCTTCCTGTGTAGCTCGTCGTAGTGACGTGTCGTTCCGTCCTGCTTCTTAAGTTCTCGTGTCCTGCAGTTTTGCCCCGTCTGGTTACCCCGGGGCCGGGCGTGTCACATGCGCCGCCGAGGAAAATATCGAGGCGTTGCCTGCATTTCCGAAGCATGGCGGACATGCGAAGTTGCCCGGCGTGCGGGCATGCTCGTGAATCGCAAGAGACACAAGCGCCTACCTGCCAGGCACGACCGACCACGATACCAGGGCGGACCGCGTCGATCCAAACCCGCGAGCGAGCGCCGCTAGGCGACGTTCACGCAGGTCAACGCCACCCTCATCGACTCCTAATGCCGGCGGCCAGCCTCATCACCATATCGGCGAACACCCCGTCGGTGTCGATACCGGCCATGACACCGGTCATCTCCAACAACACGAACCCGTGCATGGCCGACCAGAACTCCAGTGCGGCGAAGAACGCAGCATCGGCGTCCAGCCCGTAGGCAGCCAGCACCGAGATCACCGGCGCGGCCGCGGCCCGGGTGGCCTCGGTGAACTCGGGGTCGTCACCACCCAGCGGCATCCTGGTGAACGCGGAATAGCGGCCGGGATGGTGATGGGCATAACTGCGGTATGCACCGGCCATGACCATGACCGCATCGTCGGGGGGACGGCCCTGCCCGACTGTGTTGAGCATGTCGATGATGTCGCCGACCACACGCATCCGTACGGTCCGGCGAAGATCGTCGAGACTGTGCACATGGTTGTACAGCGAGGGACCCTTGGTACCCAGTTGATTGGCCAATGCGTTGATGGTCAGCGCGTCCCAACCTTCACGGTCGAGAAATGTCAGCGCGGCGTTGACGATGGACTCACGGCTCAGCCTCGCCGAACGCGGCGGCCGAACTGTCATCTCGCCATTCCCCTCAGCTCAGTCGACGACCCGGTGGCAGTAGCGGGTCAGCGAAACTGTAGCCCTTCGAGCTGCGCCGGGTCTTCCGCCGGGCGCGTGCCTCGTTCAGTCCGCGCTCAGGGTGCGACCTTGCACTACGAGAGGCACACCACCACGGGCGCAGACTGAACGTAGGGTGAGGTATGCGTGCTTACTCCTTGCGCCCGATCAGTTGGATTGGCGTCGCGATGTTCTCGGCAACAGTAGGGCTGACCGCGTGCGGTTCGAACAGTGGAGACGCCTCCGACCCGACGATGACGGCCGGCAAAGACGGCGCCCAGGTTGAGATCGGCAACACCATCAACTACGGCTCGTTCGGCACCACCGCCGACATCGATTGCGCGGATGGCAAATCCCTCAACGTCGGCGGGTCCAACAACACGCTGACGGTCACCGGCACCTGCGCCAATGTCAACATCGGGGGTGCGGACAACACGCTCACCTTCGATCGTGTCAACGGCGAGTTGTCCGTCGTCGGGTTGAACAACACCGTCACCTACCGCGATGGCGAACCGAAGGTCAACGACACCGGCAGCAACAACACCATCAACAAGGGCTGAGCCCGGATCTGCGGCTCAGCGCGGGTCCCTGGCGCCGTGGCGACCCGCTCCGGCGGCGAACCGGGCAGCCCCCTCCAGTGATTCCGCCGCCACCCGGGAGATGCTGCCGAACTCGACGTCCATCGCGTCGGCCTCCGACGAACCCCACTGCGTCAGCGCCGAGCGGCGATCGGCGCGCAGGCACTGCTGCGGCAGCGTCGCGAGTTCCGCGGCCAGATCTTCTGCGCGCTGCCGCGATTCACCATGGGGCACCACCCGGTTGGCCAGACCCATCGCCAAGGCCTCGTCGGCGTCGACGGCGCGGCCGGTCAGGATGAGATCCATGGCTCGGCTCTGGCCGATCAGCCGCGGCAGCCGCACCGTGCCGCCGTCGATCAGCGGAACGCCCCAGCGGCGGCAGAACACCCCCATGATCGCGTCCTGCTCCACCACACGCAGGTCACACCACAGTGCGAGCTCCAGGCCGCCGGCGACCGCGTGGCCGCTGACGGCGGCGATGACGGGCTTGGAGAGCGTCATCCGGCTCGGCCCCATCGGCCCCGGCCCGGTTCGGCTCACCGGATTGGCATCCGGCGTGCCCAACGCCTTCAAATCGGCACCCGCACAGAAGGTTCCGTTATCCCCCCATAGAACGGCGACCGACGCCGAGTCGTCGCGGTCGAACTCCTCGAATGCGGCGAACAACTCCAGCGCCGCAGCGCCATTGACGGCGTTGCGCGCCTGCGGCCTATTCATGATCACCGTCGTGACCGGGCCGGCCCGCTCCACCCGCACACCCCCGGTCGCTTCGCCCCTGCCCGCCGTACCCGATCCCCCGGTCGCTTCGCTCCTGCCCGCCGTACCCGATCCCCCGGTCGCTTCGCTCCTGCCCGCCGTACCGTTCACGTCACCACTCCCGCGAGTTCCATTCCATCTCGCCGCGCGAACAATTCGGCGGCGAAGTTTTCGTATGCGGCCCGCAATTCGGCGCCCGGCCAGCCCTCGGGCAGCAGTTCGTGGGGTAGCACCGGGTCAGCCAGCAGGTGACGCACCATCGAGGCGGCGACGGCGAACCTGCCGGGTACATCGTCAGCCTCAGACATCGCAGTCAACATTTCCTGTCCGGCACTCGCCCACCCGGATAGATCCCATAGCCGGGCGGCCAATTCGGCGGGGGCTTCGTCGCTGGCGCGCAGCACCCGAACTCGCTCGGTGACCTCGCGGCCAAGCTCGACCTCGACATTGTCCGGCCGCATCCAGACACCTTCGCGCAGCTCGGCGAAGCGTTTGTCCTGCAGAGTATTCCGTAGCGTGGCACGGGTGCGTGCATCGGTGCCGATGCTCGTGATCACCAGAGTCGTCCAAGTTCCGTCCCACGGGCGGCGGCGTGGGTTGATCGCCTCGTCCTGGCGACCCTGTCGCGCCAGCAGACGATCCGAGAGCCGGTACCCGTCCTCGGAACGCACCAGATCACCCGCACCGACCATGCGCGTCAACGCCACCCGCACCGTCGACTCCCGGATCCCGAAGTCACTTGTGAGCAACAATAATTGACCGGCTGTCGCCCAGGCGGGGTGCGCGCCGAGCAGCACACTCAATACGACCGAGCGCGCCGTCATCCGCGATACCGATGGAGTCACGGCCTATACCCCGGATGTTGTTCGACCGTGGTCGCCAAACGGTTCATCGCGGCGGCGCACGGCATCACGGAAGCCGTGTTCACGTGCCTCGGCAACGAAGGCATGGCCCTCGGAGGTGTGCCGCGCGACCCCGTCGAACACTGTGGAGATCATCGCGCTGTTCGTCACGCCCTGGTTGTACAGAACGCTGTTCATCGCCAGCTTGACCATGATCAGTTGGTTGATCGGAACCGCGGCGATCCGCTCGAGGAGGCGCTCGACGCGATCATCCAGGTCCTCGGGTGCGGGCGCCTCCACTGCCAGCCCCCACTCGGCGGCCTGCGCTCCTGTGATGCAATCGCCGGTCAGCAGAAGGCGTTTGGCACGCTGGTCGCCGAGGCGATGCGCCCACAGGCCCGCCGCCGGGATTCCCCAAACCCTGGTCGGCGGATAGCCGATCTTGGCGTCGGAGGCGGCGATGACCTGATCAGCGTGCAGGGCAATATCGGTACCGCCGGCCACGCAGTAACCGTGGATCTTGACCACGGTTGGTTTGTCGGCGTGCATCAGGCTGGCGAATCCGCGGACGAATCGACTCATCATTTGGTAGTCGATCATCGGGTCCCACGGCCGGTCTGGAAGGTGGTTGGCCGCCTGGGTCCGCCCGGACAGCACGGTTTCCCGGTAGGGACTGCCGCCCCCGGCCGACGACGAACCCTCGGCGTAGGCGGATAGGTCGAACCCCGCGCAGAATCCGGCGCCGCGACCGGATACCAGGATCACGTGGACGTTCGGGTCGAGGTCGGCACGCTCCACCAGCGCCGACAGTTCAAGCGGGGTATCGGCGACGATCGCGTTGCCCTTGTCTGGGCGGTTGAAGGTGATGCGCGCAACGCGGCCGGTCACCTCGTAGGTCATCGTCTGCAGGTTGTCGAAGTCGACGGGCCTTATGGCATGCGTCACGGGCGATCCCCCCAATTGCGCGAGCAGACACAAAGGTCCCCAACACGCCGCTGTTTGCGTACACTTTGCGTCTGTTCGCCCAATTGGTAAGTGGCGGAGACACTTTGTCTTCCCCGGCTGAGGCGCGGCAGCTGAGTCATGCCTTGATCGTCGCCCGCTCGATGATGGGTGCCAGATCCAGACCCGTCGGCAGTGTGCCGAATGCGCCACCCCACGCCCCGCCCAGGCGGCTAGCCAGGAACGCCTCGGTCACGGCTGGATGGCCGTGGCGGATGAGCAGCGAGCCCTGCAACGCCAGCGAGATGTCCTCGGCGATCTTGCGGGCGCGATAGGCAACGGTATCCAGCTCCCGCAGCATGCGATGCACGCCGTCGACATGGGCGTCGAGTCTCGAATCGAGGTCAGCTGTCACGGCGAGTTCATCGAACAGCACATCGAGGCATTCGGGCCGGGTCGCTATGGCGCGCAGCGTGTCCAGCGCGCTGACGTTGCCTGAGCCCTCCCAGATACCCATCAGCGGAGCCTCCCGGTACAACCGCGGCATGCCGGAGTCCTCGGCGTAGCCGTTGCCGCCGAGGCACTCCATCGCTTCGGCGGCGTGCGGGGTCGCGCGCTTGCACACCCAGTACTTGGCCGCCGCCAGGCCTATCCGCCGCAGCAGGGTTTCGCGGTCGTCGCCGCGCACCGCGCGGTCGGTGGCGGCGGCCATCCTCATCGCCAGCATGGTGGCGGCCTCGGCCTCGACAGCGAGGTCGGCCAGCACGTTGCGCATCAAGGGCTGATCGATCAGGTAGTCGCCGAACGCTTTTCGGTGCTGGGCGTGGTGGGTGGCGCGCATGAGGCCGGTGCGCATGCTGGTCGCGCTGCCCAAGGTGCAGTCCAGCCGGGTCAGATTGACCATCTCGATGATCGTCGGAACGCCGCGGCCCTCCTCACCGACCAGCCAGGCCGTGGCGTCGTCGTACTCGACCTCGCTCGAGGCGTTCGCATGATTGCCCAGCTTGTCCTTGAGGCGCTGCAGCCGCATGCGGTTGCGACTGCCGTCGGGCAGCACCCTCGGCAGGAAGAAACAGCTCAACCCACCCGGTGCTTGGGCCAGTACCAGGAAGATGTCGCACATCGGTGCGGAGGTGAACCACTTGTGTCCGGTCAGCCGGTAGCTACCGTCACCCGTGGGGGTCGCCACCGTGGTGCCGGCCCGGACATCGGACCCGCCCTGCTTCTCGGTCATCGACATCCCAGCGGTGGTGCCGGCCTTGTTCGCGGGTACGCCGAGTTCGGGCTCGTAGTGTCGGCTCGTCAGCAGCGGCTCGTAGATCGCCGCGAGCTCCGGATTGTGCCGCAGCGCGGGCACCACGGCGTAGGTCATCGAGATCGGGCACATGTGACCCGGTTCCGGTGTCCACACCGAGGTTTTCGCTGCCCGCACGACGTGCGCGCCGGGGCGGTCATCGGCCCACGGCGCGGCGTGCAAGCCGTGGCCCACCGCGACCGTCATCAGCTCGTGGTAGGCCGGGTCGAATTCGACCTCGTCGATCCGGTGGCCGTAACGGTCGTGGGTGCGCAGGATCGGACGGTTGCGGTCAGCCAGCTCACCCCAGCGCTGGGCGCGGGGGCTGCCCCCGATCGCTCCCAACTCCATGACCGCGTCGGCGCCCCACTCCCCACCTTCGCGGACCAGCGCCTCGGCCAGCATCGGCGAGGCCGCCGGGTTGTAGTTCTCCAGAGGGGGGACCTGATTGGTGACGACGTGCGTGTCCGACATAGACACGATATTACATTTTCCTGACGATTGCACAAGAACTTGTAATATCCCGTGCCGCACGGAGCACCCAATAGACTGCAGGCCGACCGCAAGGCATGGAGGGTGAGACCGGTGGAAGCTCGTACCGACAAGGAGTTCCCCTCGGGCCACTGCGAACTGCCGGCCAAAGACGTCGGGCGGCTGCTGCTGCGTTGCACCGACCGGCCCGGCCTCGTCGCTGCGGTGAGCGAGTTCCTTGCGGGCCATGGCGCCAACATCGTGTCCCTCGATCAGCACGCCACTCAGCAGTCCGGTGGCACCTTCATGCAGCGCACCATCTTTCATATGCCCGGCCTGGCGGCGGCCCGGGATGGGCTCGAACGTGCCTTCGACGAAGGCGTGGCTGCACGGTTCGACATGGACTTCCGGCTCACCGAGGCCTCCAAGCCCAAACGGGTCGCCATCTTGGCATCCAGGGAAGACCACTGCGTGCTCGACCTGCTGTGGCGAAATCGCCGCGGCGAATTGGACATGTCGGTGGTGATGGTGATCGCCAACCACGCCGACCTGGCCGACGACGTGCGGCCCTTCGGGGTCCCGTTCATCCACATCCCCGCACACAAGGACATCCGGCACGAGGCCGAACAGCGCCAACTCGATCTGCTCCGCGGCAACGTCGACCTGGTCGTTCTCGCCCGCTACATGCAGATCCTGACACCGCGGTTCGTCGACGCAATCGGATGCCCGATGATCAACATCCACCACTCGTTTCTGCCCGCCTTCATCGGAGCCGCGCCCTACCGCCGCGCGAAAGAACGGGGTGTCAAGCTCGTGGGCGCCACAGCGCACTACGTGACCGACGATCTGGACGAAGGCCCGATCATCGAACAGGACGTGGTACGCGTCGACCACCGACATAACGTCACCGACTTGAGCCGACTCGGGGCCGACGTCGAACGGGCCGTGCTGTCGCGGGCGGTGCTGTGGCACTGCGAGGACCGGATCATCCGCTACGGCAACCAGACCATTGTGTTCTGAGCGGCCGAAAGACTGCCACGGCCACCGTTCGATCAGGGCTTCGGAACCGGCTCGATGGCGTGGTTCCTGCCCAGTCGCCGCCGCTCCCACCAGGAGATCAGGATCATCACCACCGCCGCCAAGGCCCACCCGAGTAGCAGGTCGATCACGTAGTGCTCGGCCGTGTAAACCAAAGCGAACGCCATCACCAGCGGATAGACCACCAGCACCGGACGCCACGCCCGGTGCACGCGGTGCCACAGAAACGCCGCCAACGCGGCCGACATGCCGGCGTGCAGCGAGGGGATCGCCGCCACCAGGTTGACACTGGCTTGCCCCTGGTCGAGCAGCGCGCTGGCCGAATGCAAGTTCAGCTTGCCCCACCCGCGACCCACGATCCGCTCGATCCAGGGGTTGGCGCCGTCCTGGCTGGATTGCATGGCCCCCAGGACGCTCCCGTCGGTTACGCCCCGCGCGGACCTGAACATGCACCGCGGGCCGGAGGGTCCCCCCGCGACGTCGTCCGCCGTACACCGCGCCGCCGCCCACGGGGGTGCGGCGGGCACCAGCACGTAGACGATCAATGCGGCGAAGTTCAGACCGACGAACAGCTTGACGAACGCCATCCATTCGTCGCGGTCGCGTAGCCACAGAATGCCCGCGATGGCGTACGGCAGGATGAAGAACGACATATAGACACTGCTGATCGCCACTTCCCACCATGGTGGGCGCGGCAATTTCAACTGCTCCTGCAGCCAGACCGTCGGCATGGTCCCGAAGAACATCAAGCGGTCCATGTCGGCCTGCCAGTGCCACAGCGTGGGCCGCCCGACCAGCGTCGCCGCCCCACGGCTCAGGTCGTAGGCGATCAACACGACCGCGAAGGGCAACCAGTCGCGGATGACATAGAGCACGCGACGCCCCTGGCCGATGCTGGCGGCGGCCAACCCGGTGCAGATGTAGAGCAGCACCAACTCGCGGTTGAACGCGAAGCCCTCGGTGACGGTCCGCCAGACCACCACGGCCGCCCAGATCGCGACAGCCACCCGCCGCGCGATGCGCAGCCATCTGGCACGCCGGTCCGGTGGCGGATCGGGCAGCGCGCCGTCCTCGACGTGTGTCGGCGCAATTGACGACTGGTCAAGTGCGGACACAACGGCCTTCCGACGCGGGCACGGGCAAGTGAGGAATTCCCGGCGATAGCCTAATTAACGCGCGGGCAACCCGCTGTTCAAGGCCCGTTCGTCTACCGAAGTGTTACCCAAGGCGGTCAGTGGACGTGCTGCCGCAGGAACGCGATGTCGTCCTTGCGGCCCTCCTGGGCGGTCTCACAGATCACCGGGGCATCAGCCGAGTCGACCACGGCGACCAGCAGTTGCGGATCGATCTGCCCGGTCCCGAAGTTGGCGTGCCGGTCAGCGCCTGAGCCGGCGGCGTCGCGCGAATCGTTGCAATGAACCAGGTCGATCCGCCCGGTGATGGTCTTGATCCGCTCGACGGCGTCGACCAGTGCCTCACCGGCCGCCCAGGCGTGGCAGGTATCGAGGCAGAAGCCGATGCCCATATCGCCGATGTGGTCCCACAGCCTGGCGATGGTGTCGAAGTGCCGGGCCATCGCATGATCGCCGCCGGCCGTGTTCTCGAGGTAGACAGCCATATCGGTGTCCAGGCTGGTGAGCGCTTTGACCCACCGCTGAAACCCGGCGTCCATGTCGTTGTCGTCGGCGTGGCCGCCGTGCACGATGACCGCAGTCGCAGCGATCGCTGACGCTGCGTCGCAGGTATCCTGCAGAATCTTTCGCGACGGAATCCGGACCCGATTGTTGGCCGACGCGAGGTTGATCAGGTACGGCGCATGCACGTAGATCGGCACCGGGGAGGACTTCAGCGTTTCGGCGTCCGCCCGCGGGGGCGGCTTCTTCCAACTCTGCGGATTGCCGAGGAAGATCTGGACCACGTCGGCGCCGTCAGCCTGCGCCGCCGCCAGAGGATCATCACCAGAGACATGGGAACCGATGAGCACGGCCTGAATTCTAGTGGTGTCTAGTGGCGCGGGCTTGTCTGGCGAGCAGACGCAAATGCCCCCGACACACCGTGTTTGCGGGGACCTTTGCGTCTGCTCAGCCGGCCAGACGCGCGTCGAGATAACCCGCAATCCGCGCGACGAGGTCCAGTTGGTCGCGGCGGACATCGTCGACGACGACAGGCACCACCGTCCAGCCACATTCGGCTAGGCGCGTGTATTTCATTCGGTCACGTTTCCACGCCTGTGGGTTTGCGTGCCATTGCATGCTGTCGTATTCGGCCGCAACCTTCGCCGAAGGCCAGGCGAAGTCGACGCGCCAGAGTTTCCCGCAACTGTCCAGAATTTCGTATTGCAGCTTGGGCATCGGTAACCCGCCGTCGAGGAAGACGAGCCTTGTTTCGCTCTCCATGGCCGACTCGGCTCGCGGGTCCGCCAGTGACTCCAGCTCCCTGACCTGGACGATCCCGCGTCGGCCATGCTGCTCCCCGATCGCGGTGTCGAGCTCGTCAGAGGTACAGGCGCCACAGCGCAACGCAGCGTCCAGAGTCGCGAGCGCACGTGGGCGCCTCAGCGTGCGGGCCACCTCGATGGCCGTCCACGCCGGTGCCGTCGCGAGCCGATGCTGCACCCGCCGCAGTGGCGCCCCGATGCGTTGGTGCACCATGAGTTCGGGCGACGGGCGCATCCGGACACCGGGGTCGACGATATGGACTCGATGAACATCTTCGGTGCTGAAGCCATAGAGCTGGGCGGCAGTACCCATACACGCGACGACGGACCTTCCGGTCATGAGGTCGAGGCCAGCTAGCCGGCCGATCAGGTCGGGTTGTGTCGAGGCGTACACGCCGTGCCAGACCCTGACGAGTGCTTGGGTGCGCACCTGCGCTGCCAATCCCTTCCGGGACATCACCGTCAGCAATTGGGCGCGGGTCGCCAATCCACCCTGGGCGGCGAGTAACTGGCGGACATCCACGACGAAGAGGTTGCCGTCAATGCTGCTGACCCACCAGACCCGGGATGCCGGCCTGTGGATTGCTGAGAGACCTGTGCACAACCCCCGCCGCAGGGTTTGCCGAGCAGACGCAAAAGTTCCCGACACACCGTGTGTGCGGGGACCTTTGCGTCTGCTCGCCGAGAGGCCGACCTACCGGTAGTCGCTGTAGCCGTAGTCGTCCAACGGCACGGCCACGCCGGTGGCCTGACCGAAGTCCGGGCTGTAGTACTGATCCTCATACGACGGGATCGTGTACGCGGCCGCACGCGCCTCTTCGGTGGGCTGAACCTGGATATTGCGGTACCGGTTGATGCCGGTACCGGCGGGGATCAGCTTGCCGATGATCACGTTTTCCTTCAGACCGTTGAGCCTGTCGCTACGGCAGTTGATCGCCGCGTCGGTCAGCACCCGAGTGGTCTCCTGGAACGACGCCGCCGACAGCCACGAGTCGGTGGCCAGCGATGCCTTGGTGATACCCATCAGCACCGGGCGCCCGGCCGCGGGCTCAGCGCCCTCGGCCACGACCCGACGGTTCTCGGCCTCGAAGTCGCCGCGCTCGGTCAGCGAGCCGGGCAAGAACTCCGTGGCGCCAGAGTCGATGATCGTGACGCGCCGCAGCATCTGGCGGACGATCACCTCGATGTGCTTGTCGTGGATCGACACCCCCTGTGCGCGGTAGACCTCCTGGACCTCCTTGACGAGGTGGATCTGCACCTCACGCGGGCCCTGCACGCGTAGCACCTCGTGCGGGTCGGCCGAACCTTCCATCAGCTGCTGGCCCACCTCGACGTGGTCGCCGTCGGTGAGCAGACGCTCGGAGCCGTCGTCGTGCTTGAACACCTTGAGCCGCTGGCGACGAGTGAGCTTGTCGTACACAACCTCTTCGCCCCCGTCGTCGGGAACGATGGTGATCTTGTAGAACTTGTCACTCTCCTCCAGCCGGATCCGCCCGGAGACGTCGGCGATCGGGGCCCGGTTACGCGGAACGCGAGCCTCGAACAGTTCCTGCACGCGGGGCAGACCACCGACGATGTCCTGACCGCCGGTCACACCGCCCTGGTGGAAGGTACGCATGGTCAGCTGTGTGCCGGGCTCACCGATGGACTGCGCTGCGACGATGCCGACGGCCTCGCCGATGTCGACCAGCTTGCCGGTCGCCATCGAACGGCCGTAGCACATCGCGCACACGCCGGTACCGGTCGCGCAGGTCAGCACCGATCGCACCTTCACCTCGGTGATGCCGGCGGCCAGCAACGCGTCGATCGCCGGGTCGCCGAGATCGTGACCGCGTTCGACGACGACCGTTCCGTCGGCATCCACCGCGTCGGTGGCGAGCGTCCGCGCGTAGGCGGAGGTCTCGATGTGCTGATCGCGAACCAGCGAACCCGAGTCCTGCATTTCGGCCAGTGTGACGTTGATGCCACGCTCGGTCTCGCAGTCGGTCTCCCGGACGATCACGTCCTGGCTCACGTCGACCAGACGCCGGGTCAGGTAACCCGAGTCGGCGGTACGAAGCGCCGTGTCTGCCAGCCCCTTACGAGCACCGTGGGTGTTGATGAAGTACTCCAGCACGGTCAGGCCCTCACGGAACGAGGACTTGATCGGGCGCGGGATGAACTCGCCCTTCGGGTTGGTCACCAGGCCCTTCATGCCGGCCAGTGTGCGGGTTTGGGTGAGGTTGCCCGTCGCGCCGGACTTCACGATCGTGATGATCGGGTTGTCCTCCGGGTAGTAGTCCTCCAGAGCGTTGCCGACCTCTTCGGTGGCGTCCTGCCAGATCTTGACCAGCGACTCGTTCCGCTCCGTTTTGTTCAGAGCGCCACGCTGGTACTTCCTCTCGATCGAGT
>JAHZJB010000160.1 GCA_022601135.1 Actinomycetes bacterium
GCATCGTCTGGCCGCCGGCTATGCGGCCACCGGTTCCGCCGATGACGTGGTGCGGGCCCTCGCCGCGGCTCTCGGCTGACTCCCGGCTCTCGGCTGACTCCCGGCGAGCGCGCGTGTCTGTGCGCGCCACGCCGCCATCTACCGTGCGATTGCGCACGCTCGCCGGGGGTGAGGATGCCCGCAGGCTCAGGGGCGCGTGCCGATCACCGTCCACACCCCGCGCCGTCCGCTGCGGTGGCCGGTCACTGTGACGTCGACGAACCCGGCTGCGCGGCATTGCGCGGCAAAAGATTCTGCCTGCTCGGTGGTCCAGCCGTGACTGGCGAACCCGGTGGCGCCCGGCTGGCATTGACGTTCGACCGCGAGCAACCGGCCACCCGGCGAAAGTACCCGGTGTGCCTCGGCGAGCCCAGCAGTGACGTCGCGCCAATGATGCACGGTGGCCAACGCCCAGACGACCGTCGCCGATCCGGTCGGCACCGGCAACGACTCCGCGCCGCCCTCGGCCCACTGCACGGCGCTGTCACGGGTGCTGAGCCGTGCGACCCGCAGCATCGCCCGGGACGGGTCGACGCCGATAGCCTGTGCACCGCGACGTGCGGCTGTCCGGACGGCATTGCCTGGCCCGCAGCCGACGTCAACGACGTGGTCGGCGGGCGAGATCTGGGTGAGGTCAGCCGCGAGCCTGGCGTTAGCCCGACCGTTCAGCAGGAAGATTGCCGCGAACACACTGCCGGTGACGCCGGCGAAGCCCGGATGATCGGCGTGGTGGTTGACCGTCAGGGATTGTTCGTCGCTCATGAAGTGGACTATGCCGGGGTTGGACCGGGGTCGCTGTCAAATGTTGCCAATGGGCCGGTGAGTGTTGCCAATGGGCCGGCGAGCGGGCGCAAATGCACGCGACACGCCGAGTAGCAGCGCGCTGACACGCACGCTCGCGGGGAAGAGCTTGAGTCAGCGCACCTGGGCGCGGCCGCGTTCGATGACCGCGTCCCGGCTGGCGGCGATGTCATTTCCGGTCGCGCCGCTCATCCACCCCCGGGCTGCGTCCGACTCCAGCCATAGCGCGCTGCCGTTCTGCGTGTCATCGATGAGGTGGTAGGAGGCCAGCAGCGCCCGCACCGCCCGCTGATTGTTGCCGACGATCGAGGTTGCGACCTGGCGGGCAGTGTTGAGGAGTTCGCTGTGGGGCACCACTTGAGTGACGAGTCCGGTGCGCAGCGCGTCCTGCGCGGACAGATAGTCGCCGGTCATGCTCATCCGTCGCGCCATCCCGACACCGACCTTTTGCGGCAGGCGGACCGAAAGACCCCAGGTGGGCAGCAGCCCGACCCGGGCGTGGGTGTCGGCGAAGCGCGCCGACTCCGAGGCGATGAGAATGTCGCAGTACAGTGCGATCTCCAGTCCGCCGGTCACCGCCGCACCGTTGATGGCCCCGATCACCGGTTTGGTCATCGGCGGCCACTTGGGCGAAATGTCGGGAAGAGTCGAGTTATCACCCAACTCTTTGAGGTCGAGCCCCGCGCAGAACACCGGATCGGTCCCGGTGACAATGACGACGTCGACGTCGGCATCGCCCTGCGCGTCGCGCAGCGCTTGGAAGAATCTGCCGCGCAGCGCCGCCGAGAGTGCGTTGCGGGCGGCGGGCCGATTCAGGGTGAGCGTCCGGATCCGGTCTTGGGTGTCGATGAGCAGGATCTCGGCGGTCCCCGAGGCTGAAGAGCTCGCGGCGTTGGTCATCCGTTTACCGTATCGAGTTCGGAGTTCATGCCTATCGTCGAGGTCACTACCTCGACGCAGCGGGTGATTGTCGGGCTGGCGCCGCGACGGCAGCCGCCCAAAACCGTTCCCCCGCTGCGTCGGCCCCGCTCAGCCGGGTGACGGCGGCTGGTCACCTGCGGGCAGGATCAGCCTCGAGGTCTCGCCGAGATGAACGGTGTGCCGGGCGGTGGCGACGCTGGTCCCACTGACCGCGGGTTCGCCGGTGCCGAGGTTGCGGACGAAGCGCGGATGCGACCCGCCGGCGACCTTGACCCGGAGTCGGCTGCCCGCCGGGAAGGTACGCGCGATCGAGTCGAGTTCGATTCTGACCGTGCCGGACCCGGGTGCCGAGGCGCGGTATCCGTCGCTGACGTTGCGGGACCGGCCGTGCGCGTCGACCTGGCTGATGCGAACGAATAGGTCGTTGTGCGGGTTCGCGCAGGTGTGGTTCAGTTCGAGCACCGGCGTCCCGACAACGTAGAGGTCCGCCGGCAGCGGGTCGCCGGTGAACGTCAGCACGTCGGCGCGCCGTGCCAGCGCTGTGTCCTCGCGATAGCCGCCCACGGGGGACAGAAGCCGCCCACCGACGGTGGGTGTCGGGTCGGCGGGGTTGTAGACGAAGGTGGCTGAGCTGCCGGTATCCGGGGCGGCTTCGGCGAGTCGGCCGGCGGGCTGCAGATAGAGCACGCGTTCCGGCATCGGCGGGGGCCATTCGTCCAGCTCGAGCCAGCCGTTCTGGTCGGCTGTGCCATCGACGTGGATCCGTACCGGTTTCCTCCGCTGCGCAGGGGCCTCGCCGAGGTGAGTGCCGAGCCAGTCCAGGGATTCGCGAATCACGGTCGGGCCGGCCTTGGTCATCATCTGTCCGTGGGTCCACGGTCCGATGGTCAGTCCGGTGCTGACACCGCGGCCGCGCAGGCACTCGTACTGCTCAAGGGTCTGTTCCAGGAACAGGTCCTGCCAGCCGGTCAGCAGCAGCACCGGGATCTCGGTGCGCTCCAGCGCCTCGCGTAGATGCAATCTGGTCCAGAACGGGTCCTCGGGGTGGGGGTGCTCAAGCCACGATTCGAACCAGGGCGCACCCTCGCCGAGCATCGCGCGGCTGGATTCGCCGAGCGGCAGGCCCAGCGAGGCCCGGTCCACCAGCCGCTGGGCCCGAGCCTGCCGGACCAATACGCGCAACCTACGCGGGTCTTCCTGGCGGGCGACCAGGTCGCTCCAACCCAGGAAGTCGTTGAGTCCGAAAGACCCGGTACCCCAGCGGGGCCCGCGAACGTCGTGGGGTCCGACGGTGATCACAGCCGCCTTCATCTCCGGCGGGGGGTCAGCGAGCAGTGCCCACTGGGTGAATCCCAGATAGGAAAGCCCGACGGTGCCGAATGTGCCGGTAAACCATGGTTGGTCACGCAGCCATGCGACGGTGTCGGCGCCGTCGGCGACTTCGTGCACCATCGGGTCGAAGTCGCCGCCCGAGCCGAACGTTCCGCGAACGCTCTGGATCAACACGTGGTAGCCGCGCGCGGCGTACACCGAGCCGAACACCGCGGCGAAAGGCCAGCTACGCCCGTAGGGTCCGCGGACCAGGAGGGTGCCCGCCGGTCGCGTCGAACCAGTTGTCTGAGGCACATAGTGGTCGGCGACCAGATCGACGCCGTCGCGCATGGGGACCCGCAGCCCGTGCTCGACCAGGAAGTCCGTGGTCGGCGGTGGCAAACCCAGAACCCCGCTCAGTTTCCGGCGGAATGCTTGCCGCAGCGTGGACCTTGGACGGATCGCGGTTCTCGGGGGGGCGGCGGTCACCTTTTCGAGGCTACGCAAGGCCGCGGCGCGGAATTCGGTGAGATCCCGTGTAGAGGCCGTGAAACGGATTGCTCGCAATAAACCACACCCCGCGCCCCGCGAGATGTTTACTTGTCCAGACCCCCCGGATCGAGGTGAAAAGCATGCGCTTCATCGATTTCAACGCCAAGACACCGCTCATCGGGATGTCGATGGTTTTCCTGGCCATGTTTGTCGTGGCGGTCACCGCCTACCTGCACGCGGGTTGGTACTCGATCATCGGCTATGCAGTGGCCGCCGCCATTGCGGTGTTCGGCTTCGTCTTCACGTTCCGCGATATGCCGACTCCGCCGCACGACCCGAACGGCACCGGAGCCCCGGACTCAACCTCCGACCGCTGACCCAACCTCAAGCACGCTGACGAACGGAGCGGTCTGCCCATGAAAATCACACCCCATCCACTCGCGGGCGATACGGCAGCTCTGACCAGCGAAGATGCCGGCTACCACAAGACCCTCAAGCCGCGTCAGCTGCAGATGATCGCGATTGGCGGCGCCATCGGAACCGGATTGTTCCTCGGCGCGGGCGGGAGGCTGGCCAGCGCGGGACCCGGGTTGTTCCTGGTCTACGGCATCTGCGGTGTCTTCGTATTCCTCATCCTGCGTGCCATGGGTGAGCTCGTGCTGCACCGGCCTTCGTCGGGGTCTTTCGTCTCCTACGCCCGCGAATTCTTCGGGGAGCGAGCCGCGTACGTCGCCGGCTGGATGTACTTCCTGAACTGGGCGATGACCGCCATCGTCGATTCCACCGCCATCGCCACCTACTTCCGGTTCTGGGGGGCTTTCGACGTCATCCCGCAGTGGACGATCGCATTGATCGCGCTGGCGCTGGTCCTGGGGGTGAATCTCATCTCGGTCACTATTTTTGGCGAAATCGAGTTCTGGGCCGCCATCGTGAAGGTGGTCGCCCTGTTGACCTTCCTCGTCGTAGGAACGATCTTTTTGGCTGGGCGCTACGATGTCGACGGACACTCGACGGGGTTCAGCGTGATCGCGGACAACGGTGGCCTCTTCCCGGTCGGCCTGCTTCCCCTGGTGATCGTCATATCCGGCGTCGTCTTCGCTTACGCCGCAGTAGAACTCGTCGGTACGGCGGCCGGCGAGACAGCCGAGCCGGAGAAAATCATGCCCCGGGCGATCAACTCGGTGATCGCCCGTATTGCGCTGTTCTACGTGGGTTCGCTGTTCCTGCTCGGCCTACTCCTGCCCTACACCGATTACTCGGCCGGGGAGAGCCCGTTCGTCACGTTCTTCGCCAAGATCGGTGTCGACGGGGCCGGCACCGTCATGAACATCGTGGTCTTGACTGCGGCATTCTCCAGCCTGAACGCCGGGCTGTACTCCACCGGCCGCATCTTGCGGTCCATGGCGATGAGCGGCAGCGCGCCGAAGTTCACCGCACGGATGTCCGGTCGGGGCGTTCCCTACGGCGGAATCTGTCTGACCGCCGCGATCGGTTTGATCGGTGTGCTGCTCAACGGGGTGGTGCCGTCCATGGCGTTCGAGATCGTTCTGAACATGGCGGCGCTGGGCATCCTCGCATCGTGGGTGACCATCGTGGCCTGCCAGCTGCAACTGTTCCGCTGGTCCAACCAGGGCCGAATGGCTCGACCGACGTTCCGAATGTGGGGGTCGCCCTACACCGGCTACCTCACCCTGGCGTTCCTGTTCGGCGTACTGATCCTCATGGGCTTCGACTACCCGATCGGCACCTGGACTGTGGCCAGCCTGCTGATCATCGGGCCGGCACTGATCGTTGGCTGGTACGTGGTTCGTGACCGGGTCGAGGCGGTCGCGCGGGAGCGTGTTGGCTTCACTGGCCCGTTCCCGGTCGTCGCCAACCCACCACCGCCACGGGATCGCAAGAAGAAGGACTGAACAACCAGTCGGCCGGGACCCGCGACCGCCCAGTTGCC
Organism: Actinomycetes bacterium; assembly: GCA_022601135.1. Lineage (GTDB taxonomy): Bacteria > Actinomycetota > Actinomycetes > Mycobacteriales > Mycobacteriaceae > Mycobacterium. The sequence goes on from JAHZJB010000160.1 coordinate 5,516, forward strand.
TGAAGGTGGGCACAGCCACAAGACCAGTAGGCTGACGGGTTGTGAGCAGCGACGACCGACGTCCAACGTTGTGGGCCGTCAGTGATCTCCATACCGGTCACACCGGCAACAAGCCGGTGACCGAGTCGCTGCACCCATCTTCTCCCGAGGACTGGCTGATCGTGGCCGGCGATGTCGCCGAGCGCACCGATGAGATCCGCTGGGCGCTGGATCTGCTACGCAAGAGATTCGCGAAGGTCATCTGGGTGCCGGGCAACCACGAGCTGTGGACCACCAACCGTGACCCGATGCAGATCTTCGGCAAAGCCCGGTACGACTACCTGGTCAACATGTGCGACGAGATGGGAATCATCACTCCCGAGCACCCGTATCCGGTGTGGACCGAGGAGGGCGGCCCGGCCACCATCGTCGGAATGTTTCTGCTGTACGACTATTCGTTCCTGCCGGCCGGCGCGGGCACCAAGGCCGAGGGCCTGGCGATCGCCAAGGAACGCAACATCGTCGGCACCGACGAATATCTGCTGTCGGCGGAGCCGTACTCCACGCGCGACGCATGGTGCCGCGATCGGCTCAACTACACCCGGAATCGACTCGAGGACCTGGACTGGATGATGCCGACCGTTCAGGTCAACCACTTCCCGATGGTGCGCGAACCCTGCGACGCGATGTTCTATCCCGAGTTTTCGCTATGGTGCGGAACCACCGCGACCGCCGACTGGCACACCCGCTACAGCACCGTCTGCTCGGTCTACGGGCACCTCCACATCCCGAGGACCACCTGGTACGACGGGGTGCGATTCGAAGAAGTCTCGGTCGGCTATCCGCGGGAATGGCGCCGCCGCAGACCGTACCGCTGGCTGCGCCAAATTCTGCCCGACCCACAGTATTCGCCGGGCTACCTCAACGAATTCGGCGGGCACTTCCAGATCACCCAGGAGATGCGCGATCACGCCGTCAAACTGCAGGATCGGATCGCGAGCCGTCGCGCATGATCGCGGCGACCATGCTCGCCGGGGTGCTTCCCGGTCACATCGACGCGCTGGCCGCCGCCGAGATGTATTCCGACCCCGTGGAACTCGCGCCGCTGCCCGAGGAGGAGCAGCTCATCGCCAGATCAGTGGCCAAGCGGCGACACGAGTTCATCACCGTGCGCTACTGCGCGCGGCAAGCGCTGGTGGACCTCGGTATGGAACCGGTGCCGATTCTCAAAGGAGAAAAGGGCGAACCACGATGGCCGGACGGTGTCGTGGGCAGCCTGACGCACTGTGAAGGTTTCCGTGGCGCCGCGGTCGCCCGCCGCGAGGAGGTTCGGTCGCTGGGTATCGACGCCGAACCGCACGGCGTGCTGCCCGACGGCGTCCTCGACGCGATCAGTCTTCCGGTCGAACGTCAACAGTTGCAGGGGTTACCCGAGGGCGTGCACTGGGACCGGGTGCTGTTCTGCGCGAAAGAGGCGACGTATAAGGCGTGGTTTCCGCTGACGCGGCGCTGGCTGGGGTTCGAGGACGCGCACATCGTGTTCGACCTCGACGCGTCGGGGCAATCGGGCACTTTCACTTCCCAGGTTCTGATCGATGCGGCCGCGCTGTCCGGTCCACCCCTGACCACATTGTCCGGAAGGTGGTCGGTGCGCAATGGGATCGCGCTGACCGCGATCGTGCTGTGACGGTCGGGGACGGTCTCGTCGCTGGACCGGCCGCCCCCGGATTGGTCATAGTCGACAAGCCGGGCGGGATGACCAGCCACGACGTCGTGGGCCGGTGCCGGCGATTCTTCGGCACCCGCAAGGTCGGGCACGCGGGGACGCTCGACCCGATGGCCACCGGGGTCCTGGTCCTGGGGATCGAACGGGCGACCAAGATCCTCGGTCTGCTGACGGCGACCGACAAGTCCTATGCGGCGACGATCCGCTTGGGGCAGACAACGTCCACCGAAGATGCGCAAGGGGCTGTCCTGCAGTCGGTTCCGGCATCCCATCTCACAGATCCGCAGATCGAATCCGCTCTCGCACGGTGGCGCGGCGACATAGATCAGATCCCCTCGGCGGTGAGCGCGATCAAGGTCGACGGTGTGCGGTCCTACCAACTCGTACGCCAGGGGCGCGCCGTCGAATTGAAGCCACGACGCGTCCGGGTCGACCGCTTTGAGGTTCGTGATGTGCGGCGCGGCAACGGGGTACCTGACGGCGCGGTGGATGTCGAGGTAGCCGTTGATTGTTCGAGCGGTACTTACATCCGCGCACTCGCCCGCGATCTGGGCGCCGGGCTCGGCGTCGGCGGGCACCTCACGGTGCTGCGACGCACCCGCGTCGGTACGTTCGGTCTGGAGCAAGCCCGCACGCTGGATCAGCTCGAGCAGACACCGCGGTTGTCCTACACCATTGATGAGGCCTGCCTGCAGGCCTTTCCGCGTCGAGACCTCACCGCTGCCGAGGCTGAAGACGCCAGCCACGGTCGCGCGTTGCGGCCGGCCGGCCTTTGTGGCGTGTACGCCGCCACAGCTGCAGACGGGCGGGTCATCTCGCTACTGGAAGATGCGGGCTCCCGAACGAAGAGCGTCGTCGTGGTCCGCCCCGCGACGCTGTGACTCGCTTTAGGAGTAGAGCTTTTCGAACTGCTCGATCGACTTCTCGATGTCGCCCTTGACCGCGCGGACCGCCGCGGCACCGATGGGGCCGAACAACGGGGCCCCACCGAGATTCAATTTCACCGTGAACGTGCAGCCGTCGTCGGCGGACGAGGAGACGTTCATCGCCAGCGAGTACCTGGTGCCGCCCACCCCCACCCCGCTGATCTCCAGTGCTGAGGGCGGATCGAAAGTACGCACGGTCCAGGTGACGCGGTTGCGCATGCCCTTCGCGCCGGCCACGCCGACGACCACCGCTCCCACATAGAGTTGCTCGGGCAGATCCGATCGCCACCCCTGATGCATGACCATCCAGTCGTCCAACGTGGCCAGGTTGGATGCATGTGCCCAAGCCCGGTCTGCCGGTAACGGGAGCGATCGGGACAATTCCAGCCTGGCCATCGGGATCCTCCTAGACGACTACCCAGATTGCTTGTGCAGCAGGGTTTCCCAATTCGACGGTGGCCTCGGCATCCCCGGCATGGGCGGTATCAGCCGGGTTCTGCACGGTGACCGAAATCATCCCGGCGAAGTCGCGGCGGGCGACGACGTGCAACCGGGAGTCCAGGCTGATCCCGACCGTGTCGAAGTAACGCAGCATCGCGGGATCGGCGTCGGAGATACGCGCCACGGCGCCAGCCTCCCCTTCCTGGCAGTCCGACAGCTGACGGGCCGGCGGGGTCGGCACCTGGCCGTCGGCGGCCGGTATCGGATCTCCGTGCGGATCGCGGGTCGGGTAGCCGAGTTTCGCGTCGATTCGGTCCAGCATCCGTTCGGATACCGCGTGCTCGAGTACCTCGGCTTCGTCATGCACCTCATCCCAGCCGTAGCCGAGTTCGCGCACCAGGAAGGTCTCCATCAGGCGATGGCGGCGAACCATCGTCAACGCGGCGCGTCTGCCCGTATCGGTCAGCGTCACCGCTCCGTACTTCTGGTGATCGACCAGACCCTGGTCGGCGAGCTTGCGGATCGATTCCGAGGCCGTGCTGGCCGAAACCCCGATGCGCTCGGCGAGCAACTTCGTGCTGACTTTCTCGTGCGACCACTCCTGCGCGGTCCAGATGACTTTCAGATAGTCCTGCGCCACGGTCGTCAGATCGCGGGGCTCACCGTCAGGACTCACATGACAAAGTTTAGGCAGTCCTCGCTGATCTGGTGGTGCTGGTGGTCTCTCGGCCCGGACTGGCCGTAGGCTGGCAGCGTGCAGCGCTGGCGGGGTCAGGAAGAAATCCCCACAGACTGGGGCCGATGTGTCTTGACGATCGGCGTATTCGACGGTGTCCACCGCGGCCACCAGGAGCTGATCGGCCGCGCTGTGAAGGCGGGCCGATCGCGCGGTGTCCCGACAGTCCTGATGACGTTCGACCCGCACCCGATGGAGGTCGTCTTTCCGGGCAGTCACCCCGCCCAGCTCACCACCCTTACGCGGCGTGCGGAGCTGGTCGAGGAGATGGGTATCGATGTCTTTCTGGTCATGCCGTTCACCGCTGACTTCATGAAGCTCACTCCTGACCGCTACGTGCATGAACTGCTGGTCGAACGACTTCACGTTGTCGAAGTCCTGGTCGGCGAGAACTTCACATTCGGCAAGAAAGCGGCAGGAAATGTCCCGTTGCTCCGAAACGCGGGGGACCGGTTCGGCTTCGCGGTGGATTCGCTCGCTCTGGTTGCCGAGGCCGCCGAGCATTCCCGGGACGACGCCGTGACGTTCTCCTCGACCTACATCCGGTCATGCGTAGATGCCGGCGACATGGTCGCCGCCGCGGAGGCGCTCGGCCGTTCCCACCGTGTTGAGGGAGTCGTGGTCCGCGGGGAGGGCCGGGGCCGGGCGCTGGGATTCCCCACGGCCAACGTCGCTCCACCCATGTACTCGGCGATCCCGGCGGACGGCGTGTACGCGGCCTGGTTCACCGTCCTCGGGCACGGCCCGGTCGTCGGCACTGTCACACCCGGAAAGCGATACCAGGCCGCCGTTTCGGTCGGAACCAACCCGACCTTCTCGGGGCGGACTCGCACCGTCGAGGCATACGTGCTGGACACCACCGCCGACCTGTACGGCCAGCACGTAGCCGTCGATTTCGTCGCGCGCCTGCGCGGGCAGGAGAAGTTCGACTCGGTGGCCGGGCTGGTGACCGCCATGCACGCTGACATCGAACGCTCGCGCACGATCCTGTCTGCGCAGCGATAGTTGCCTCGCCGAGCGTGTGCCTTGCGGCACGCATACCGCGCCATGTCGTGCCTCAGGCCCACGCTCGGAGGTTCGAGCCCACGCTCGGACGATTCGCAGTGGGACCATCGCCGCTGCTAAACTCCCGCCGACGTGGCGCGTGCTGCAGTTCGCGGCGGCCGCGCATGTCGGGGCATGTCGGGGATTCCCCGGGATCCTCCGGCCATTGATCGCGGACCGTAGTAATGGAGTTGTTTCGTGGCACTCACTGCCGAACAGAAAAAAGACATCCTGGGCGAGTACGGCCTGCACGGCACCGATACCGGCTCCCCGGAGGCGCAGATCGCACTGCTGACCAAGCGGATCTCAGACCTGACCGAGCATCTGAAGATGCACAAACACGATCATCACTCCCGCCGCGGACTGCTGTTGCTCGTCGGTCGTCGGCGAAGGCTGCTCAAGTACGTCGCCCAGGTCGACGTGGAGCGCTACCGCGCGTTGATCGAGCGCCTCGGACTGCGTCGCTGACGCCGTCCCTCCTGCTCAAGCACCTGCGACTGCGCTCGTGCTCGCGCCGGCAACGGCCCCGGATTAGGGGTTTGGCACATACCGGGATGTACGATGAGGGCGTTCGCCAGCCGACCGGCGCGAACGAACGGGTGCGGTCCTCGCAGTTCCGCGAGCACTGCCCCCGCGTGACACGACAGGTACCGCCCGATCGCGCGGTCTTCGGTAGTGGCTGCCGGATGAATTCCGGCCGCTTCGATCGACGGCCGTCGACGCATCTGGGCCGGTCTCGGGGGCTCCGCCGGATTCCCCGGGGCTGTCTGCATCATGCGCGTGATCACGCAAAATAGCTGAATGATGACCCAGAGAGGCCGTACGGACGTCCATGTCTGTAGTTGAAATTGAAGACGGCGTGTTCGAGTCCACCGCCGTGATCGACAACGGGAGCTTCGGCGCCCGTACCATCCGCTTCGAGACCGGCCGGCTGGCCAAGCAGGCGGCCGGCTCGGTCGTTGCCTACCTCGACGACGACACCATGCTGCTGTCGGCCACCACGGCGGGCAAGCACCCGAAGGACCATTTCGACTTCTTCCCGCTCACCATCGACGTCGAGGAGCGGATGTATGCCGCGGGGCGTATCCCGGGCTCGTTCTTCAGGCGTGAAGGCCGCCCGTCCACCGATGCGATCCTCACCTGCCGGCTCATCGACCGGCCCCTGCGCCCGACGTTCATCTCGGGTCTGCGCAACGAGATCCAGGTCGTCGTCACTATCATGAGCCTTGACCCCAAGGACCTCTACGACGTGCTGGCCATCAATGCCGCGTCGGCATCCACCCAGATCTCGGGGATCCCATTCGCGGGCCCGGTCGGCGGTGTGCGTGTCGCGCTGATCCCCACTCCGGAGAACAGGGGCGGCCAGTGGGTCGCGTTCCCGACCATCGAGCAACTCGAAGGCGCGGTCTTCGACATGGTTGTCGCGGGCCGCAAGGTCGGTGACGATCCGAACGATACGGCGATCATGATGGTTGAGGCCGAGGCGACCGAGAAGGTGATCGACCTGATCGCCGATGGGGCCGGCGCCCCGACGGAGGCCGTGGTGGCTGAGGGCCTCGAGGCCGCCAAGCCGTTCATTGCCGCGCTGTGCACTGCGCAGCAGGAACTCGCCCAAGCGGTGGCACAGTCAGGCAAGCCGGCGCTCGAATTCCCGGTCTTCCCCGACTACCAGGATGATGTATTCGAGGCGGTGTCCTCGGCGGCGGCCGACGAGCTGGCTCAGGCGCTGACCATCCCGGGCAAGGAAGACCGCAACGCCCGCACCGACGAGATCAAAGACACGGTGCTCGAGCGGCTGGCCGACACCTTCGAGGGCCGGGAAAAGGAGATCGGCGCGGCGTACCGATCGCTGACCAAGAAATTGGTCCGGCAGCGCATCCTGACCGACCACTTCCGCATCGATGGACGCGGCGTCACCGACATCCGGGCGCTCTCCGCCGAGGTCGCCGTCGTGCCGCGGGCACACGGCAGCGCGATCTTCGAGCGTGGCGAGACTCAGATCCTGGGCGTCACCACCTTGGACATGGTCAAGATGGCACAGCAGATCGACTCGCTGGGACCTGAGACCAAGAAGCGGTACATGCACCACTACAACTTCCCGCCGTACTCGACCGGTGAGACCGGTCGCGTCGGTTCGCCCAAACGTCGTGAGATCGGCCACGGCGCGCTGGCCGAGCGTGCCCTGATGCCCGTGCTGCCGACCGTCGAGGAGTTTCCCTACGCGATCCGTCAGGTGTCGGAGGCCCTGAGCTCCAACGGCTCTACATCCATGGGCTCGGTGTGTGCCTCGACACTGGCCATGTTGAACGCCGGTGTGCCGCTGAAGGCTCCGGTCGCAGGCATCGCGATGGGTCTGGTGTCCGACGATATCGAGGTCGATGGCAAGACGGAGCGCCGCTTCGTCACCCTCACCGACATCCTCGGCGCCGAGGACGCCTTCGGTGACATGGATTTCAAGTGTGCAGGCACCAAGGATTTCGTCACTGCTCTGCAACTCGACACCAAACTGGACGGGATTCCCTCCAAGGTGCTGGCCGGCGCGCTGGCGCAGGCAAAGGACGCCCGGATCACCATTCTCGAGGTGATGGCCGAGGCTATCGATGCGCCTGACGAGATGAGCCCGTTTGCCCCTCGTATCACCACCATCAAGGTGCCGATCGACAAGATCGGAGAGGTTATCGGGCCGAAGGGCAAGATGATCAACTCCATCACCGAGGAGACGGGTGCGTCGATCTCCATCGAGGACGATGGCACGGTGTTCGTCGGTGCCGCCAACGGCGAAGCGGCCCAGGCCGCGATCGACAAGATCAACGCCATCGCCAACCCGCAGCTGCCCAAGACCGGGGAGCGGTTCCTCGGAACCGTGGTCAAGACCACCGATTTCGGTGCCTTCGTCTCGCTGCTGCCGGGCCGGGATGGCTTGGTGCACATTTCCAAGCTGGGCCGGGGCAAGCGGATCGCGAAGGTGGAGGACGTCGCCAAGGTGGGCGACAAACTACGCGTGGAGATTGCCGACATCGACAACCGCGGCAAGATTTCGCTGGTCCTCGTGGCCGAAGAAGAATCAGCGGAGACAGCCGAAAAACCGGTACCAGTCGATGCAGCGCCCGCCGGCAGCTAGCTCCGGGTCCCTACGCCGGGGAAGGGCCATCGGCGACGCGGCTGAGTTGTCGATGGCCGTGCGCCGTTCGGATTTGCCCGGTGGTCTGCGTGTGGTCACCGAGCACATCCCGCACGTCCACTCGGCTTCGGTGGGCGTGTGGGTCGGCGTCGGATCTCGCGACGAGGGCCGAAGCGTCGCCGGTGCCGCGCACTTCCTGGAGCACCTGCTGTTCAAGGCGACGCCGACGCGAACCGCGGTGCAGATCGCCCAGGCGGTGGATGCCGTCGGCGGGGAGCTGAACGCGTTCACCGCCAGGGAGCACACCTGCTACTACGCCCACGTCCTCGATTCGGATCTAGCGCTGGCTGTCGATTTGGTCGCTGATGTCGTGTTGCGCGGGCGATGCTTTTCCGACGACGTCGAAATCGAGCGGGATGTCGTTCTTGAAGAGATCGCGATGCGCGATGACGACCCGGAGGACACTCTCGGCGATGTGTTCCTCTCGGCGATGTTTGGCGGGCATCCGGTGGGCCGCCCGGTAATCGGCAGCGTGGATTCGATCTCGGCGATGACCCGTGCGCAGTTGCACTCGTTCCATGTCCGTCGCTACACACCCGACCGAATGGTTGTGGCGGTGGCCGGGAACGTCGATCACGACGAGGTCGTCGGCCTGGTGCGCGAGCACTTCGGTGCGCGGTTGTTGCGGGGCCGGACTCCGGTACCGCCACGCAAGGGAGCCGGCCGGGTGGCGGGTCGGCCGACGCTGCAGCTGGTGAGCCGTGAGGCGGAGCAGACCCACCTGTCGCTGGGAGTGCGTACTCCGGGACGAAACTGGGATCGGCGCTGGGCGCTGTCGGTGCTCAGCACCGCTTTGGGCGGCGGGCTGAGCTCACGTCTGTTTCAACAGATTCGGGAGGTGCGCGGGCTGGCGTACTCGGTGTACTCGACGGTGGACACGTTTGCCGACAGCGGTGCGCTCTCGGTGTACGCGGGATGTCTGCCCGAGCGGTTCGACGAGGTCGTACGGGTGACGACCGACGTCTTGGCCGACGTCGCCCGCGATGGGATCACCGCTGAGGAATGCCGGATCGCGAAGGGCTCGCTGCGAGGCGGGCTGGTTCTGGGGCTGGAGGACTCCGGGTCGAGGATGAACCGGCTAGGGCGTAGCGAGCTCAACTACGGACACCATCGCAGCATCGCCTACACGCTGGACCGGATCGAGGCAGTAACCCTCGAGGAGGTCAATGCCGTTGCGCGCCGGTTGCTTACCCGTCCTTTCGGGGCTGCGGTTCTGGGCCCGGTGCGCGCCAAGCAGTCGCTGCCGCGGCCCCTGCAGTCGATCGCGGGCTGATCGGCAGCCCGTCGGTGATGCACCCGTCGTCGCCGCTATCCAGACGCCGCCTGCTGCTAGGCGGGCTGTCCCTTGCCGGGTTGGCGGCATGCTCGGGTCCGGCCGTGCCCGCCGGTCCAGTCGACGCCAACCCACCGGTGCCGCCGACGGACGAGCGGATCGAAGTGTTGGAGCAGAAATACGGCGTCCTGGTCGGCCTCTCGGCTGTGGACCTGCGCAGCGGTCGGCGGTTGGCACACCGCGCCGGGGAGCGCTTCGCCATGTGCTCGACCTTCAAGGCCTACGCCGCGGCCGCCGTCGTGGAGAAGTCCGAAAACGGCGAGCTTGCCCTGACCGACACGGTCACCATCGAGGCGGCGGACATCATTTCTCACTCGCCGGTCGCGGAAAAGCGAGTGGGAGCGCCGATGACACTGGCCGAGTTGTGCCAGGCGGCGTTGCAGCAGAGCGACAACGCGGCGGCCAACTGGCTGTTGCGAATACTCGGTGGCCCGCCGGCCATCACCGCGTTTGCGCGCAGCATCGGTGACGGAGAGTCCCGGCTGGATCGGTGGGAAACTGACTTGAACTCCGCAGTTCCCGGAGATCTCCGTGATACGACCACGCCGGACGCGATGGGCGTCGGCTTCCGCAACCTGCTGGCAGGCGACGTGCTTCCTGCCGCGGGTCGTCGGCAACTCGAGGGCTGGATGCTGGGCAACCAGACGTCGAGTATGCGTGCCGGTCTGCCCGCGGGGTGGACGAGTGCGGACAAGACGGGCGGCGGCGGCTACGGCACCACCAACGATGTCGGTGTCGCTTACGCCCCGGATGGGCAGCGGTTGGTGATGTCGATCATGAGCAGGTCGGCGGCCGACGATCCGGAGGCATCCGGCAACCGGCCCTTGATTGGCGAGATCGCCGCTCTGGTGGTTGCCGCGCTATACCAGCGGCAGTGAGTCGTCGCGCCGTAGAACGAAGAAGTAGGGCGTCCGAATGCCGCGTAGATCCATTGCACCCAGTACGGTTTCGCCATCGAGTTCGCGGAACACGTCGTTGATCGGTAGCTGGTCGTAGATCATCGTCGCGGTGTCGACGCCACGGTAGCGCGTCGTGCGCAGCCGGGCTTTGGGTCCGCGGGCCCGCAGTGCGGGTTTGAGAGTGGCGATGGTGCCCGTGAAGTTCTGCCGTTTGAGGGCTGGAATCTTGGCGGCCAACCCGAGGCCGGCGAATGCCATCGCGGGGTTGAGGGGCCACAGCGCGGTGCCGTCTCCGCTGGGGAACAACAGGGGGTGAACGGTTTCGGCGTCCACGAACGCTTTGCCCCACCAGCCGCTGGCTGCCAGCATGCCATCGAGTGGATGGCCGGTCGGCAACTCGGCACCGTGCCAGCTGCCGATCATGAATTCCGGGTCGACGGCAGGGAGCGAATCGAACAACGCGAGGGCGCTGGCCGTGGTGGTGGGGACGTCGGCAAGGACGTCGGTGAGCGAAAGCATGCCCCGACCCTACTTGACACACGTCAATTAAGGCACGCCGCGGGGCGGACCGGGTGACGAATCGGGGGATCGCGAGTGCGCTGAGTCAGGCCAGCAGGTCAGTCGGGTCGGTGAACGGCAGGGAGAGGTCGCTGGCGACCTGTTCGGACAGCAATGCGCCCTCATGCGTCGAAAGCCCTTTCGCCAGCGCGGTATCGGCCTGGCAGGCGGCCTTCCAGCCTTTCTCCGCGAGCTTGAGCACGTACGGCATCGTGGCGTTGGTCAGCGCGAAGGTGGACGTGCGCGGCACCGCGCCGGGCATGTTGGCCACGCAGTAGAACACCGTCTTGTGCACGGTAAACGTCGGGTCGTCATGGGTCGTCGGCCGCGAATCCGCAAAGCAGCCGCCTTGATCAATCGCGATGTCGACCAGCACGGCACCCGACTTCATTTGCGCCACCATCGAATTGGTGACCAGCTTGGGCGCCTTCGCGCCGGGTACCAGCACGGCACCGATCACCAGGTCGGCATGTGTGACCGCCTCCTCGAGTTCCAGCTTCGACGAGTAGCGAGTCTCGATGCTGCCTCCGTACTCGGCGTCGACCTTGCGCAGCGTGTTGATGTTCAGGTCGAAAACGGTGACCCGCGCGCCCATGCCCTTCGCGACGGCGGCGGCGTTGTCCCCTGCCATCCCGGCGCCGATCACCACAACGTTGGCGGGCGCAACGCCGGGGACTCCACCCATGAGCACACCGCGGCCGCCATGGCTGCGCATCAAGTGGTAGGCACCGACCTGAGCGGCGAGTCGCCCGGCGACCTCGCTCATCGGGGCAAGCAAGGGCAACGCGACTGATCCGTCCGGGCCCGTCGTCTGCACGGTCTCGTAGGCAATCGACGTCGTTCCGGAACTCAGCAGCGCGTCGGTGCACGGCCGGGATGCCGCCAGGTGCAGGTACGTGAACAGCGTCTGGCCCTGGCGCATCCGGCTGTACTCGGCCTCGATGGGCTCCTTGACTTTGAGCAGGAGGTCGGCCCTGCCCCACACCTCGTCTGCCTCATCGATCAACTCCGCTCCCACGCGCGCGAAGTCGGCGTCCGAGATGGCCGATCCATCGCCCGCGCCGGACTGGATAAGGACCTGATGGCCGCGGTGGACGAGTTCGGCGACGCCGGATGGGGTGATGGCGACGCGAAACTCATTGTTCTTGATCTCGGTCGGGACGCCGACGCGCATGTCCACTCCTCAGAATCATGGCTACGCGCCCAGTGATGTCGCACACGTAGCTTTCCTGCCAGGATTTTCCCAGGTTCTTGACAGAATCCATCGTCACGATCAAACCATCGCACGATCGAGTACGACCAGGCTTACGGTCCCCATCATGTTCGGTCACCGGGGTAGCCATCAAACCACCAGGAGAATCCCATGAAGATCGCCGTCAAGTTCGCCACGGCGGGTGCTGCCATTGCCGTAGCGGGCGCGTTGGGCGCGCCGATGGCACATGCCGTTGTAGACACGAACGATGCCGGACACAATGGCACCTACAGCTCGCACCCCACGCATCGTGACGCAACCAAGTTCGAGCCGGCGACCAAGACGTCCCGCCATTGGGGTCCGGACCAGTTCCGCTGAGCGTGCCCGCGGGGAACGGCCCCGGTGACGGTGTTACATGCCGCCGCGGCAAACGTAAGTGACACAGGTGAATTCAGCGCCGACAGCGGCAATGGTCGAACCACGTCGGCCGGCAAGCTAGGGTTGCCCAATGCGAGTCGGAGTGCTCGGCGCCAAGGGCAAGGTCGGTGCCACGATGGTGAATGCCGTGCGGGAGGCTGACGATCTCACCTTCACGGTCGGTGTGGACGCCGGCGAACCGCTGTCCGGCCTGGTCACGGCCGACACCGACGTGGTCATCGACTTCACCCATCCCGGCGTTGTCATGGAGAACCTGAAGTTCCTGATCGACAACGGGATCCACGCTGTCGTAGGCACCACCGGATTCACCGATGAGCGACTGGAACAGGTCCGGGGCTGGCTATCCGACAAGCCGGACCTAGCGGTGCTCATCGCACCGAACTTCGCGATCGGCGCGGTGCTCTCGATGCACTTCGCGCAGCAGGCGGCGCGGTTCTTCGAGTCGGTGGAGATCATCGAGTTGCACCATCCACACAAGGCCGATGCTCCATCCGGTACGGCGGCACGGACCGCCCGCCTCATTGCCGAAGCGCGGAAAGGACTGCCGCCCATTCCGGATGCCACCAGTACCGGCTTGGCGGGTGCCCGAGGGGCCGACGTGGACGGCATCGCTGTCCACTCAGTCCGGGTCGCCGGCCTGGTCGCGCACCAGGAGGTGCTCTTCGGGACGCTGGGGGAGACCTTGACCATCCGGCACGACAGTATCGACCGCACCTCATTCGTGCCCGGTGTGCTGTTGGCCGTCAGGAAGATTGGCCAGTTCACCGGCTTGACCGTAGGTATCGAACAGCTGCTCGATCTGACATGAATGACGGCGGGCGCGCACTACGCATTCAGCTGTCGATCGGCTTCATGTGTGTGGCGCTGGTGGTCTACGCCGTCCTGCTGGGCCGTACCGCGCTGGTTCTCATCGCCTCTGACCGGCTGGCCGCCGTGGGGCTGGGCGCCGCGATTCTGATCATGCCCGTCATCGGCATCTGGGTGATGGTCGCGACCTTGAAAGCCGGCCTGGCCCATCAACGCCTGGCGCGACAGGCGGCCGAGGAGGGAATGGAACTCGACGTCGCGGCGCTTCCGCGCATGCCATCCGGACGTATCCAGCGGGCAGCCGCCGACGCGCTGTTCGAGGAGGTTCGCAGCGAACTGGAGTCAGACCCCGACGATTGGCGGCGCTGGTATCGACTGGCACGGGCCTATGACTACGCCGGCGATCGCTCCCGGGCGCGCGAAACGATGAAGAGGGCTGTGCAGTTAGAGGCGGGGCTTGATGAGTAAGAAGCTGCTGATCATCCATCACACGCCTTCGCCGCACTGTCAGGAGATGTTCGAGGCGGTGGTGGCCGGGGCAACCGATCCCGAGATCGAGGGGGTGGAGGTCGTTCGCCGGGCCGCGCTCACGGTCTCACCGGTCGAGATGCTGGAGGCCGACGGCTACCTGCTCGGCACGCCTGCCAACCTCGGATACATCAGCGGTGCTCTCAAGCACGCCTTCGATGAGTGCTACTACCAATGTCTGGACTCGACTCGGGGGAGGCCGTTCGGGCTCTGGCTGCACGGCAACGAGGGCACCGAAGGAGCCGAGCGCGCCGTGGACGGGATCACCGCCGGGCTGGGTTGGACGAAGGCTGCCGACCACGTGATCGTGTCGGGCAGGCCGACCAAGCCCGATCTCGAGATGTGCTGGAATCTGGGTGCGACCGTAGCCGCGACGTTGATGAACTGACGAAGGAGTCTCATGCTGGGTTTCGCCGATCTTGCTCTGGGTGCCGCGCCGATCGCCGGAGGTGCGTTGCTCGGCGCAGCTGCGGGCAACATCAAGGGACCCGATCTGCGGGCGCTCATCAAGCAAGACCTGGACCTGCTGGACCGTCTGCCCGAAAAGGACATCGAACGCCGCGCCAACTTTCAGCGCACCATCGACGGGCGGGTGGACGACCTGATCGACGCCTATGACAAGAACCGGTCACTGCGCCAGGTGGCCATGTCCTATACCGGAAACTGGCGCGACATCGTGGTGTTCGCATGCGCTGTGCTGTTCACCATCATCTGGTGGAACATCGACCATGCCAAGCACGAGAATTGGATCTTGTTGTTCATCGTGATGATCCTGGTGTGCATCATCACCGCGTTCTACGCCGCGAAAGGGATCGTGCGGTCGATTCGGACGTACCTGCGGCACGCCGCCAGGGGCGACCACGCGGCTTAGGCTTAGTAGTGGTAGGTGTCTGACGGCGCAGGGATGTGGGCGGGATCGTCGACATCGTCGAATTCCGACGGTTCGACCCCGTATGCGCGGGCGAGCTCCAGGATCTTGTTCGCACGGGCAATGCGCGGTAGGTCCGAGCCGTTGCGGATTTGACCGCCGTCACGCTCGTATTCGATGAAGAACTCTTTGGCCCAGCTGATTTCCTCAACCGAGGGGGACAGACCCTCGTTGATGGTGGGACATTGTTCAGGCGTCAGGCAGATCTTGCCGGTCATGCCGAACTCCACCGACACCGCCGTGGCCTCGCTCAGCCTCAGGGCGCTCGAACCTACAGTGGGCCCGTCGATGGCGCTCGGGAGATGCGCTGCCTTGGCAGCTATCGTGAACCGGGAACGCGCATAGGCCAACGTGGTCGGATTGTCACCGAAACCGGTGTCACGGCGGAAGTCGCCGATCCCGAACGCAAGACGGAACGTCCCTTTGGCGGAGGCGATTTCAGTGATGCGCTCCAACCCGCGAGCGGTCTCGACCAGTGCGACGATCGGAACGTTCGGTAAGCGTTTCGCGGTCTCGGTGACGTGATCGACCGACTCGACCATCGCCAGCATCACGCCGCCGACGGGCGCACCGGCCAGCATCTCCAGGTCGTCGGCCCACCATTGGGTTCCGAACCCGTTGATCCGTACCCAGTCGCCGTTGCCGGCCGCAAGCCAACGCGTCACGTTCTCGCGTGCGGTCACCTTATCCTTGGGGGCAACGGCGTCCTCGATGTCGAGCACCACGATGTCCGCTCTGGAATCAGCAGCGGATTGGAAGCGTTCGTACTGCCCCCCGTTGATCAGCAGCCAGCTCCGGGCAAGCACTGGGTCGATTCGTGACCCTGGGTCGCTGGATGCCGATTCAATGAACGTCTGGTCGTACACGGCACTCATCGTCGCTCATCGGATAGGTGCTGGCAAAATGGGCATGGTTGCGGTTCTGCTGCGGTCGTCGCGTCGTAAGCTGAACCCGTGCCGATCGCCACCCCGTACGAGGACCTGCTGCGCCTGGTGCTCGTCACCGGAATTCCGAAATCCGACCGCACCGGCACCGGCACTCGCAGCTTGTTCGGCCATCAGTTGCGTTACGACCTGGGTGCCGGGTTCCCGTTGATCACGACGAAGAAAGTGCACACCAAGTCGATCGTGTACGAGCTGCTGTGGTTTCTGCGGGGCGACTCGAACGTCAGGTGGCTGCAGGAGCATGGCGTCACCATCTGGGACGAATGGGCCTCCTCGACGGGTGACCTCGGTCCGGTATACGGCGTTCAGTGGCGGTCATGGCCGACACCCTCGGGTGAGCACATCGATCAGATCAGCGCCGCCCTGGAGTTGCTGAAGTCCGACCCGGACTCGCGCCGAAACATCGTGTCGGCGTGGAACGTCGGCGAGATTCCGCGGATGGCACTGCCGCCGTGCCATGCGTTCTTCCAGTTCTATGTGGCTGACGGCCGTTTGAGCTGCCAGTTGTACCAGCGCAGCGCGGACCTGTTCCTCGGCCTCCCGTTCAACATCGCCAGCTATGCCCTGCTGACCCACATGATGGCAGCGCAAGCCGGACTCGGTGTCGGTGACTTCATCTGGAGCGGCGGAGACTGCCACATTTACGACAACCACGTCGAGCAAGTCACCGAGCAGCTGTCGCGCACCCCTCGGCCCTACCCCGAACTGTCCCTTGGGCCCCGCGATTCGCTCTTCGACTACACCTACGACGACATAGTCGTCAAGAACTACGACCCGCATCCGCCGATCAAAGCCCCGGTGGCGGTGTGAGGACTGCTTGCAGATCCGAATCATGACCCCGACCCTCAGCCTCATCTGGGCGCAGTCCAGTTCTGGGGTCATCGGTCGCGATCACGGCATTCCGTGGCGGGTTCCCGAAGACATGGCCCGCTTCAAGGACCTGACTATGGGGCGCACCGTGATCATGGGCAGGCTGACCTGGGAAACGCTGCCAGCGAGGTTCCGACCTTTGCCCGGACGCAGGAATTTCGTCGTCACCAGGCAAGCTGACTACCTGGCCGGAGGAGCTGAAGTCGTCCGGTCCCTGGAGGATGCCCCCCTGGACGGCGCCTGGGTGATCGGTGGTTCCCAGATCTACGGGCTGGCGATGCCACTGGCGACGCGCTGCGAGGTCACTGAGGTTGACATCCACCTGCACCGCGAAGATGACGACGCACTGGCTCCGGTTCTCGACGAGGGCTGGGTCGGCGCAGAGGGGCCCTGGCTGGACAGTTCGTCGGGGCTGCGGTACCGGTTCTGCACCTATCTGAGGCGATGAAGCTGTCCGTTGCTCAGGCGCGGCGGGTGGCGGTGGCCGCGCAAGGTTTCCACGAGGCCAAGCCGGCCGGAGCCGTCACCCGGGCGCACCTGAAGCGGCTGGCCGCGCGGCTGCGTGTACTGCAGCTTGACTCGGTCTCGGTGGCGGTGCGCGCGCACTATGCACCGGTGTTCAGCCGGCTTGGTGCCTATGACCGCGGCGTTCTGGATCGGGCGGCCTGGAGTCACTCGGCGCGCTTGCCGCGGCTGCTGGTCGAGTACTGGGCGCACGAGGCCGCCCTGATGGCCGTCGATGATTGGCCGCTGCTGCGCTGGCGGATGCGCGAGTACCGGCACGGCCGGTGGGGCACCGAGATCGTCAAGGAGAACGCGAAACTCGCCGAGGACGTGCTCACCGCGGTGGCCGAACTGGGCCCTTCGACCGCTGGTCAGATCGAGCAGTACCTCGAGACGAAACCCGGTGGCCCCAAGGGGCCGTGGTGGGACCGCAGCGAGACCAAATGGGTGGCCGAGGCCCTTTGGTCGGCGGGGGTGCTGACGACGGCGACCAGGATCGGATTTTCCCGGCACTACGACCTCACTGAGCGGGTGTTGCCCGACGACGTGGTGCGTCGGCGGGTCGACGAGAGCGACGCTGTCCGCGAGCTCACGCTGCGGGCGGCCACGGCGCTCGGCGTCGGCACCGAGGCCGATCTGCGCGACTACTTCCGGCTGGGCGCCCGACAGGTCAAGCCCGCGATCGCCGACCTGCTGGCCGGTGGCGCGCTCGAGCAAGTGGAGGTCCAGGGGTGGGCCGCGCCGGCGTACCTGCGGACGGGCCAGGTCGTGCCCCGCCGGGACCGGGGGATCGCGCTGCTGTGCCCGTTCGATCCGCTGATCTTCTTTCGGCCCAGGGTCGAGCGGCTGTTCGGTTTCCACTACCGCCTCGAGATCTACACGCCCGCGCCGAAGCGACGGTTCGGCTACTACGTATGGCCGTTCCTGCTCGACGGGGATCTGGTCGGCCGCGTCGACCTCAAGGCCGACCGGGCCGATGACGTCCTGCGGGTGGTCGGTGCGTTCACCGAGGACGGGCGCGACCGCTCCCGGGTGGCAGCGGGTTTGGCAACGGAGCTGCAGTCGATGGCGGGTTGGCTCGGGCTGGACGGTGTCAGTGTGGGGGATAGGGGTGACCTGGTGGCGGCGTTGAAGAACGCACTTGGTTAGCTGATAGCCATGGATGTTCTGCGCACCCCGGACGAGTGTTTTGCCAACCTGCCGGGCTTCCCCTTCGCGCCGCGCTACGTCGATGTGAGCGGCAACTTCGACTCGTTGCGTATGCACTACCTCGATGAGGGGCCGGCCGATGGTCAGGTGGTGCTGTTGCTGCACGGTGAGCCGTCGTGGAGCTACCTGTACCGCACCATGATCCCGGTGCTCGTCGACGCGGGGCTGCGTGCGGTCGCGATCGATCTCGTCGGTTTTGGACGCAGCGACAAACCGACGCGCCGCGAAGACTACAGCTATCAGGCCCATGTGGACTGGACGTGGGCAGCCGTCGATGCCCTCGGCCTGGAGAACATCACGCTGGTGTGCCAGGACTGGGGCGGGCTTATCGGCTTGCGGCTGGTCGGTGAGCATCCGGAGCTCTTTGCCCGGGTGGTGGCCGCCAACACCATGCTGCCCACCGGCGATCACCACCCCGGTGAGGCGTTCCTGGCCTGGCAGCGGTTCAGCCAGGAGACCCCGGACTTTCCCGTCGGCAAGATCGTCAACGGCGGTTGCGTGTCGGAGCTCGCGGCAGATGTCATCGCCGCCTACGACGCGCCGTTCCCCGACGATTCGTTCAAGGCCGGCGCCCGGCAGTTCCCGATGCTGGTGCCGACGGCGCCCGACGACCCGGCGGCACCGGCGAACCGGGCGGCTTGGGAGGTACTGGCTCGGTTCGACAAACCGTTCCTGTGCGCATTCTCCGACTCCGATCCCATCACCCGCGGCGCCGACGCGGTACTGCGTAAGCTCATTCCCGGTGCGGCGGGGCAGCCGCCGGTGACGATTGCCGGGGGTGGGCACTTCTTGCAGGAGGACAAGGGCCCCGAACTGGCCGATGTCGTGGCGGATTTCGTCAGCGCGAACCCGCTTTAGCCATCGCCCGGGGCGGGCACGTTAGGCTCCTGCCGTGGCAGAGATCGCGCCGCTGCGCGTGCAGCTGATCGCCAAGACAGAGTTTTCGGTGCCCCCGGACGTGCCGTGGAGCACCGACGCCGACGGCGGCGCCGCGCTGGTCGAATTCGCCGGCCGGGCGTGTTATCAGAGTTGGTCCAAGCCCAACCCGCGGACGGCAACCAATGCGTCCTACATCCGTCACATCATCGACGTCGGACATTTCTCCGTGCTCGAACACGCTTCGGTGTCGTTCTACATCACTGGGATCTCCAGATCGTGCACCCATGAGTTGGTAAGACACCGCCACTTCTCCTATTCGCAGCTGTCCCAGCGCTATGTGCCCGAACACGACTCGCAGGTGGTGGCACCGCCCGGCATCGAGGACGATCTGCAGTTGCAGGAGATCCTGGTGGCGGCGGCGGACGCCAGCCGCGCTGCCTACACCGAGCTGCTCAACCGGCTCGAGGCCACGTTCGCCGACCAGCCCAACTCGGTGTTGCGGCGAAAACAGGCCCGTCAGACCGCTCGGGCGGTTCTGCCCAATGCCACCGAGACACGAATCGTCGTCACCGGGAATTTCCGAGCGTGGCGCCACTTCATCGCGATGAGGGCCAGCGAGCACGCTGATGTGGAGATTCGGCGGTTGGCGATCGAGTGCCTGCGCCAGCTCGTCAGGGTCGCTCCCCAGGTGTTCTCCGACTTCGAGATCACGGTGCTCGCCGACGGCACCGAGGTGGCCACCAGCCCGCTGGCGACTGAGGTGTGAGCTGCGAATGCGGTCGTATAGCAGCAAGCCGACCAGGTAATCTTGGTGCCCGTGAGCGCCACCGGATTCGACGTGACCGCCCGTTTGGGCACCCTGTTGACCGCGATGGTTACTCCGTTCAAGCCCGATGGGTCGCTGGACGGCGAGTCTGCGGCCCGGCTGGCCACCCGCTTGGTCGACGCTGGTTGTGACGGGCTGGTGCTGTCGGGAACCACGGGCGAATCCCCCACCACGACCGATGACGAGAAGCTCGAGCTCCTGCGCACGGTGCTCGACGCGGTCGGGGACCGCGCGCGGATCGTCGCGGGCGCGGGCACTTACGACACCGCCCACAGCATCCGCCTGGCGAAGGCATGCGCCGCCGAGGGGGCACACGGCCTGCTGGTGGTCACCCCCTATTACTCCCGTCCGCCGCAGTCGGGGCTGATCGCGCACTTCGCCGCCGTAGCGGACGCGACCGACCTGCCGGTGATCCTCTACGACATCCCGCCGCGCTCCGTGGTGCCGATCGAGTGGGACACCATTCGGGCCTTGGCCGAGCATCCCAATATCGTGGCGATCAAGGATGCCAAGGGCGACCTGCACGGTGCCGGCCAAATCATCGCCGAGACCGGCCTGGCCTACTACTCGGGTGACGACGCGCTCAACCTGCCCTGGCTGGCGATCGGCGCGGTCGGCCTGATCAGTGTGTGGGGGCACGTCGCGGCCGGCCAGCTCCGAGACATGTTGACGGCCTTCGCCTCCGGGGACGTGACGACCGCTCGCAAGATCAGCGCCGCGCTCGGGCCGCTCAACGCCGCCCAGACCAGGCTCGGTGGTGTCACGCTGGCCAAAGCCGGTCTGCGGTTGACCGGATTTGACGCTGGAGACCCACGCCTGCCCCAGGTGCCGGCCACTCACGCGCAGCTCGAAGTGCTGGCTGCAGACATGCGAGCCGCAGCGGTGCTCCGGTAGACGGCGATGTGATGGATTCAGCACTCACCGCACCGGGGCCACTGTCCCCGGGGGGTCTGCGGGTGACCGCGCTCGGCGGCATCAACGAAATCGGGCGTAACATGACCGTTTTCGAGCACCTGGGCCGACTACTGATCGTCGACTGCGGCGTGCTGTTCCCCAATCACGACGAACCCGGAGTGGACCTGATTCTGCCCGATCTGCGCCACGTCGAGAATCGCCTCGATGATGTGGATGCGCTCGTGGTGACCCATGGCCATGAGGACCACATCGGCGCCATTCCGTTTCTGCTCAAGCTGCGGTCCGACATTCCGATCGTCGGTTCGAAGTTCACCCTCGCGCTGGTCGCGGCGAAATGCCGAGAGCACCGCATCAAGCCGGTGTTGGTCGAGGTTGCCGAGGGCGCGCGCTCTAGCCATGGCGTCTTCGAATGCCAGTATTTCGCGGTCAATCACTCCATTCCCGGATGTCTGGCCATCGGTATCCACACCGGTGCGGGAACCGTACTGCATACCGGCGACATCAAGCTCGATCAGCTCCCACCGGACGGCAGACCGACGGACCTGCCCGGAATGTCGCGACTCGGCGATGCCGGGGTGGACCTCCTTCTGTGTGATTCGACGAACTCGGAAATCCCGGGCGTCGGGCCATCGGAGAGCGAGGTCGGTCCGGCGCTGCACCGTTTGATCCGCGGGGCCGAAGGACGGGTGATCGTCGCATGCTTTGCCTCCAATGTCGATCGGGTGCAACAGATCATCGACGCTTCGGTGGCGTTAGGTCGTCGGGTGGCGTTCGTCGGGCGCTCGATGCTGCGCAACATGGGAATCGCCCGCGATCTGGGTTACCTGCGCGTGGCTGATGAAGACGTCCTCGACATCGGCGCTGCTGAGATGATGCCGGCTGATCGGGTGGTGCTCATCACCACCGGGACCCAGGGTGAACCGATGGCGGCGCTGTCGCGGATGTCGCGCGGCGAGCACCGCAGCATCACCCTGAACGCCGGTGATCTCATCATTCTGTCTTCGTCACTGATCCCGGGTAACGAAGAAGCCGTGTACGGCGTGATGGATGCACTGGCCAAGATCGGCGCCCGTGTCGTCACCAATCAGCATGCGAGCGTGCATGTCTCGGGCCATGCGTACTCCGGCGAACTGTTGTTTCTTTACAACGGCGTACGGCCGCGCAACGTGATGCCCGTGCATGGAACCTGGCGGATGCTGCGGGCCAACGCCGCTTTGGCCGCGCGTAGCGGGGTGCCCGACGAGAACATCGTGCTGGCCGAAAACGGTGTGAGCGTTGACCTGTTGTCCGGCCGGGCGAGTATCGCCGGCGGTGTACCGGTCGGCAAGATGTTCGTCGACGGGCTCATCACCGGCGACGTCAGCGATGCCACCCTTGGGGAAAGGCTCATTCTCTCCTCGGGATTCATTGCGGTGACGGTTGTGGTTCATCGCGGCACCGGCAAAGCGGCCGCTCCGGCTCATCTGCATTCCAGGGGATTCTCCGAGGATGCCAAGGCGCTGGAACCCGCGGTCCGCAAGGTCGAGGCCGAACTGGGCAACCTCGCCTCCCAGAACATCACCGAGCCGTCCCGGATCGCGCAGGCGGTGCGCCGGGCCGTCGGCAAGTGGGTGGGGGAGACCTACCGCCGTCAGCCGATGATCGTGCCGACCGTCATCGAGATCTAACGCTTGTTCACATATCCCGCGTCGACGGGCAGCGTGACACCGGTGACGTAGCGCGCGGCGTCCGATACCAGCCAGAACACCGCGTTGGCGATGTCCTCGGGTTCCAGGGCCTGCACCGGCAGCGCGTTGCCCAGGTCAGGACCGCCCTGGTCCTGCTGCGCCATCCCGTCCAGCCAGGACCGAATGAAGTCGTTGTCGATCATCGGGGTGTTTACCGCTGCCGGATGTACCGAGTTGACCCGAATGCTATAGGGGGCAAGAAAATTCGCGTATGCGCGCATGATCCCGACGGTGCCGTGTTTGGCGGCCGTGTACCCGAGGGAGCCGGCGATCGGCGCTCCCAATCCCACCAGGCCCGCGACCGAGCTGATCAACACGATCGCGCCACCCCTGCCGAACGTGATCATCGGCTTCATGGCGACGTCGACGGTGTGGTAAACGCCGGTGAGGTTGACGTCGATGACGTCCTGCCAGGCATCGGTGGCGGCCATCGGCGCGATCCCCGCGTTGGCGACCACGATGTCGAGGCGATCGCCGAGCGTTTCGGTTCCCTCCCGCAGTGCGGCCTTGACAGCGCCACGGTCCCGGACGTCGGCCTGGCAGGCCACGATGCGCGCGCCGGTGTCCTCGACGAGCTTGACGGTGGCAGCCAAGTCGTCCGGGGTGGCCAACGGGTAGGGCACCGAGTCGATGTGGTCGCACAGATCCAGAGCGATGATGTCGGCGCCCTCCGATGCCAGCTTTACCGCGTGTGCGCGGCCCTGACCCCGCGCGGCGCCGGTGATGAATGCGACCTTGCCGGTGAGCTCACCCATGTCGGTGCGACTCAGGGTCGCAGCTGGCCCTTGGCCGGGTCGCCGGCCACCACGGGTTGCAGCATCTTGACGTCTGGGGCCCCGTCGAGGTGCTCGCCGATGGCGCCGAACAGGGCGGCCACCGAGGGCGCCTTACTGTGCGCCTGCAGTGCGTCGGCGTCCGCCCACTGCTCGATGAAGACGAAGGTGCGGTCGGCCTCATGCAGTGCGTACAACTCACAACCCGGCTCGCTGTGCACCGTCTCGATCGCCTGCATGCACGCGTTACGGACGGCCGCGACGGACTCTGGCTTGGCGGTCATGGTGGCGATGACGACGATCGGCATTGAGGGCAGCTCCTGGGTTGGGACACGCGGTTTGGACAGGTGTCCACCCTATTACGGATCGACATCATTCTGTGACCCGTGTTGCAGATGGTGCATCTGAGGTCATTGCGACTAGGCTGAACGGCATGGCAAGTAAGACCGCGGCTCGATCTGGTGCTCGTCCGACCAGGGCAAAACCGAACCCGCGGGGTGGGTCGGGCACATCACGGCGGGCCAAGCCGGCCGGTCCGCGCCGCAAGCCCAACCGCCGGGGCCCCTCGGCCATCTCGATGGCCGGCACCGCGGTCGGTCGCAGCGTGCGGGCGGGCTGGCTGATGCTGGCCAGGGGCGTAGGCGGCACGGCGCGCTCAGTTGGCCGGGCGCGTGATCTGGAACCCGGGCATCGCCGCGACGGCGTAGCTCTGGCGCTGCTGGGCCTCGGCGTCGTCGTCGCCGCGAGCTCCTGGTTCGATGCCGCCCGGCCCGTGGGCGAGTGGATCGACACTTTCCTGAGGGTGCTGATCGGCGGGGCGGTCGTGCTGGTCCCGATCGCGCTGGCCGCGCTGGGCGTCGGGCTCATGCGCTCCGAGCCGGACCCGGATGCACGACCCCGATTGATCCTCGGAACCGCGATGATCGCGCTGCCCGCGCTCGGGTTGTGGCACTTGTGGTCGGGCTCGCCGCTGGATCCGGTTTCCCGACAGCACGGCGCCGGTTTCTTCGGCTTCGCGATCGGCGGTCCGCTCTCCGACGGGTTGACGACGTGGATCGCGGCGCCGCTGTTGTTCCTCGGTGTGGTTTTCGGGCTGCTGCTGGTGACCGGGACGACGATCCGGGAGGTGCCCGAGGCGCTGCGGGCCATGTTCAGCACACGGTGGCCCGGCGAGGGTTACGACGAGTACGAGGACGGCCGCGGTGACGCCTATGCCGAGCAGCACGACGACTTCTGCGACGGGTACTACGACGATCCGGCAGGCTACGGACAAGACGAACCACAGTCGTGGCCTGCGCCGGCTCAGCTGACCCAGCAGGCGGATTCTGCGCCCGCCGGCACGCCGATGGACAACTACCCGATCGAGGATGACGCGCCGACCCTTCCCAAGGGGGCCGCCCGGTCGCGGAAGAAAAAGCCGAAAGGGCGGCCGGATCAACTCGACCGAGTGGTGGAGGGGCCATACACGCTGCCGTCGCTGAGCCTGCTGGTCGCCGGCGACCCACCCATGCGGCGCAGCGCGGCCAACGCCCAGATGGAAGACGCCATCACCTCGGTGCTGCAACAGTTCAAGGTCGACGCCGCCGTCACCGGCTGCACGCGGGGCCCCACGGTCACCCGATATGAGGTGGAGCTGGGGCCCGGTGTCAAGGTCGAGAAGATCACCGCGCTGCAACGCAATATCGCCTACGCGGTGGCGACCGAAAGCGTCCGCATGCTCGCGCCGATCCCCGGCAAGTCTGCCGTCGGCATCGAGGTGCCCAACACGGACCGCGAGACGGTACGGCTGGCCGACGTCCTTACCGACCCCGCGACCCGCGGCGATCATCATCCCCTCGTGATCGGTCTTGGCAAAGACATTGAAGGCGAGTACATTTCGGCGAATCTGGCGAAAATGCCGCACCTCCTTGTCGCCGGCTCCACCGGATCGGGCAAGTCCAGCTTCGTCAACTCGATGCTGGTGTCGCTGTTGGCA
Organism: Actinomycetes bacterium; assembly: GCA_022601135.1. Classification (GTDB taxonomy): domain Bacteria; phylum Actinomycetota; class Actinomycetes; order Mycobacteriales; family Mycobacteriaceae; genus Mycobacterium. The sequence continues at coordinate 30,854 of JAHZJB010000160.1, forward strand.
CGGGCCACGCCGGAGGAGGTCAGGATGATCCTGATCGACCCGAAGATGGTGGAACTCACTCCCTACGAAGGCATTCCGCACCTGATCACGCCGATCATCACGCAGCCGAAGAAGGCCGCCGCAGCGCTGGCCTGGCTTGTCGAAGAGATGGAGCAGCGTTACCAGGACATGCAGTCCTCCCGAGTGCGCCACATTGACGTGTTCAACGAAAAGGTGCGCTCGGGCGAGATCACCGCACCGTTGGGCAGTAACCGTGAGTACACGCCGTATCCCTACATCCTGGCGATTGTCGACGAACTGGCCGACCTGATGATGACCGCGCCGCGCGACGTCGAGGACGCCATCGTGCGCATCACCCAGAAGGCACGCGCGGCCGGTATCCACCTGGTGCTGGCCACTCAGCGTCCGTCCGTCGACGTCGTCACCGGCCTGATCAAGACCAACGTGCCGTCCCGGCTGGCGTTCGCCACGTCGTCCTTGACCGACAGCCGGGTCATCCTCGACCAGCAGGGCGCAGAGAAGCTCATCGGTATGGGTGACGGGCTGTTCCTCCCGATGGGTGCCAACAAGCCGACCCGCTTGCAGGGCGCTTTCATCACCGACGACGAGATCCAGGCCGTGGTGGCGGCCACGAAGGAGCAGGCCGAGCCCGAGTACACCGAGGGCGTCACCAACGCCAAGCCAACCGGCGAGCGTACTGACGTCGACCCCGACATCGGCGACGACTTGGACGTGCTGCTGCAGGCGGTCGAACTCGTCGTATCCAGTCAGTTCGGGTCCACGTCCATGTTGCAGCGCAAGCTGCGGGTGGGCTTCGCAAAGGCGGGCCGGTTGATGGATCTGATGGAGACACGCGACATCGTCGGTCCGTCCGAGGGCTCCAAGGCTCGTGAGGTGCTGGTGAAACCCGACGAGCTTGCGGGGACCCTGGCCTTGATCCGGGGCGGTTCGGATGCCTCCGGCGCCGACGGTGACGACGAGCCTGACTCGTAGCCCACCCAGCGCCGGTTCCGGCCGGCGGAGCGCCTCAGAGCGTCAGCAGCATTCGGGTGTTGCCGAGGATGTTCGGTTTGACGAAGGAGAGGTCCAAAAACTGCGCCACGCCGGTGTCGTAGGAGCGGCGCATCTCGTCGTAGACCTCCGCGGTGACCGGCGTGCCCTCGATTTCGACGAAGCCGTGGCGAAGGAAGAAATCGACCTCGAAAGTGAGCACGAAGATCCGCTGTAGATGCAGTTCAGCGGCGACGGCCAGAAGGCGGTCGACGATCGCGTGACCGACCCCCTGCCCCTTGGCTTTGGGGTGGACGGCGATGGTGCGCACCTCGGCGAGATCCGACCAGAGCACATGCAGGGCGCCGCACCCGACCAGTTCGCCGCACAACTCGGCGACCCAGAACTCCTGCACGGATTCGTAGAGCGTCACCAGGTTCTTCCCGAGCAGGATCTTCCCGGAGTAGATATCGACGAGGTCCTTGATAGCAGGCACGTCGGACGTCCGAGCGCGCCGAAGAACGAGCTGACCGGCAGACTCATCCGGGACTGTGCTCACACACCGAAGAGTATCGGTTGGGGCGACCAGTATTCTGTGGCGGTGCCAGGACAACCACAGAGCGATCCTGTGGTTCCTCGCGCACGCGTGGCGAATCTCGCAAATGCCCTGACCGGATTGCGTCTGGCGCTGGTGCCGGTGTTCCTGATTGCCCTGTTCGTCGGCGATGGTCATGAAACGTATTGGCGAGTCGTGGCATTCGTCATCTTCGCGGTCGCGGTGATCACCGACCGGTTCGACGGGGCACTCGCCCGAAGCTACGGGATGGTCACCGAGTTCGGCACGCTGGCCGATCCGATCGCGGACAAGGCATTGATCGGCTCGGCCCTCATCGGGCTGTCCCTGCTCGGCGATCTGCCCTGGTGGGTCACCGGGGTCATCCTGGTCCGCGAGATCTTCGTGACGGTGCTGCGGTTGGCGGTCCTACGCCGCGGCATCATTCCGGCAAGCCGGGGTGGCAAGCTGAAGACCCTGGTCCAGACGGTCGCGATCGGTCTGTTCGTGTTGCCGCTGTCGGGTGGCTGGCTGACCGGGGCGTGGGTGGTCATGGGCGCCGCAGTGGTCCTGACGGTGCTCACCGGTGCCGACTACTTCGTCTCCGCGGTCCGGGATTCACGTGCACGACCCGCTGGTCGGTGACGGTCCTGGTGTATTCGGGAACCATCATGGCGGCATCGGGCGTTGAGATAGGTAGCCAACCCGAATCAGGAGAACGCCATGACGACATTGCTGCGCGAGGTGATCGGCGACGTGCTGCGTCGCTCCCGTGTCGAACAGGGACGCACCCTGCGTGAGGTGTCGGATTCGGCGCGGGTCAGCCTGGGCTACCTGTCCGAAGTGGAGCGCGGCCGCAAGGAAGCCTCGAGTGAGCTCCTCAGCGCCATCTGTGGCGCATTGGAGGTGCCATTGTCACGCGTGCTGGCGCAGGCCGGCGACGGCTTGGCGTCCGAAGAGGCCCGCGCTGCGATCACGACGGTCGCAACGCCACCGGTGCCGGCAGGCGCCGTCGGCATCGACGTGTCCACCAAGGTGGTCATCCCACAGGTGGCGTCGATGGCGGTGGCCTGATCCAGGCGGTCTGTTCACCGCGTCGGCCGCACGGGTTTGTCCAGGCGCCGGTGCAACGGGCACAGGGGTGTGGTGATCTGCGCAGAACCGATAAGTTGAGTCAGGGCACTTCCAAGCACGGTCAAGAGACGAAGGCGGAGCGAACCGATGGCCAATCCGTTCAGTAAGGCGTGGCGCTACCTGATGGCGCTGTTCAGCTCGAAGGTCGACGAGTACGCCGATCCCAAGGTGCAGATCCAGCAGGCGATCGAAGAGGCCCAGCGCCAGCACCAGGGGTTGACGCAACAGGCGGCCCAGGTGATCGGCAATCAGCGGCAGCTGGAGATGCGGCTCAACCGGCAGCTCGCTGACATCGAGAAGCTGCAGGTCAATGTGCGTCAGGCGCTTACCCTGGCGGACCAGGCGACTGCGGCGGGCGATGCCGCCAAGGCCACCGAGTACACCAATGCCGCCGAGGCGTTCGCCGCGCAGCTGGTCACTTCCGAGCAGAGCGTCGAAGACCTCAAGAGTCTGCACGATCAAGCCCTGCAGGCGGCCGGGCAAGCCAAGAAGGCGGTGGAGCAGAACGCGATGATGCTCCAGCAGAAGATCGCCGAGCGCACCAAGCTGCTCAGCCAGCTGGAGCAAGCCAAGATGCAGGAGCAGGTCAGCTCGTCGCTGCGCTCGATGAGCGAACTCGCCGCGCCCGGGAACACGCCGAGCCTCGACGAGGTGCGCGACAAGATCGAACGGCGGTACGCCAATGCGATCGGTTCAGCTGAGCTGGCGCAGAACTCGGTGCACGGCCGAATGCTCGAGGTTCAGCAGGCCAGCGTCCAGATGGCGGGCCATTCTCGCCTCGAGCAGATCCGCGCGTCGATGCGTGGGGAGCAGCTCCCCGCAGGTAGCTCGAGCTCAGCGACTCCTGCCCAGGCTCCGGCGGCCGACCCGAATACGACGCCGGAAAATCCGCTGTCGCAGTGACGATTCGACGATAACTGCGGGACCTATTGGAGTCTTGATGAATGCACGGACCGGCAGACCGGAGATGTGGCGCTCGCTGGCGCAACGCGGTGTTGACACGGCCGCGGAGTGGTCGGACGTGCTGGCCGAGAAGCTCTATGCTGCCGCCGACCCACGGGCGCGGTTGCTGCGCAAGCGGCGCTGGGCGTTTCGCCTCGGTGTCTTCTTGGCCGTGTCGGCCGTGTTCTGGTTGGGGGTCACCGCCCTGGTGGCTTCCTGGAGCACTCCGGTCTGGGCGTTGTTCATTCCGTCGCCGATGGCCGTGGGTGCAGCCTTCCTCGCGACCCTGGCATTTCTGCGTTTCCGCTGGTTGAAGCGTGAGCCTTTGCCGCCGCAGCGTTCCCGTTCGGCCCGGCGGTTGCCGCCGCGGGGCTCAGCCGCCCGGAAACCGATGGCTGAATTGGCCGCTGCCGAGCGCGGGCTCACCTCCCTGCTGGGTGTCATGGAGCGAGGGCGGATGCTGCCCCCCGACGAACTGCGCGAGTTGAGATCAGCCGCAGGACAGACGGCTGTGACCATGGCCGCCACCGCCTCCGAGGTGGTGTCGATGGAGCGGACCGTCAGCTCGGTACCCCGGTCGCGGGCTCACCTCGCGCCGACGATCGTCGCCTTCAGGGCGCAACTCGAACGTGGTGCCCATCAATACAACGAGATGGTTTCCGCCGCGGCTCAACTGGTGTCAGCAGCCAATTCGGGGTCGATGTCGAGCTCGCCGATGACTCAGCGGCGGTGCCGCGACGAGCTTGTGCTGGCCACCGACCGGCTGACCGGCTGGGCGCAGGCATTCGACGAGTTGGGCCGGCTCAAAGGGGCTTAGAACGTTCAGAATGTGGGGCGCAATGCGGGAAACACGACCGCCACGACCGCGCGTAGCGGGGCTTTGACCATGAACTCGAAGAAATCGAAGTAGTCGCGCCACAGTGTTACCTGGCCGTCCTGCACCTCAAACCTGCCGCACACCCAGAATTGCAGCCGCAGTGGCCCGAGGATGATCGCGTCGGTGCGTTCGGTCAGCACCGTTCCGCCGTCTTGGGCGATGTTGTGGAATTTCACCGCGAAGCCCATCTTGCCTTCTCCGCGGCGCAAAATTCTCATGATCCGGTCGCGGCCGCGGATGGATGGCAGGCCCACGTTTTGCCATAGCAATTCCGGACCCGCCAACGACTCGGCGGTGTCGAAGTCCTCGTTGGCCAGGGCGAAAAGAAACGCCTGCACGGTCTCCGTATGGGCTGCTGCGGTCGTGAGAACCTGGTCAGTCATCGCTTGAGCTTAACGGTGGACGCTGTGGCAGGGTAGGCCACATGCGGGTGGCCGTGGTCGCAGGACCTGATCCCGGACATGCTTTTCCAGGCATTGCGCTGTGCCAGCGCTTTCTGGCCGCCGGCGACACCCCGACCTTGCTGACCGGCAGAAAATGGCTCGAGATGGCCGGGCGGGAGGGGATCGGCGCAGTCGAACTGGACGGCCTGGATCCGACGGCGGTCGACGACGACACCGACGCCGGCGCCAAGATCCATCAGCGGGCAGCGCGGATGGCGGTGTTGAACCGGCAGCGCATCGGTGAAATGGCACCCGATGTGGTGATCTCCGACTCGATCACCACGTGCGGCGGTCTGGCGGCCGATCTGCTCGGTCTGCCGTGGATCGAATTGAACGCCCACCCGCTCTACCGGCCGTCGAAGGGCCTGCCGCCGGTGGGCAGCGGGCTGGCTCCGGGAGCCGGCCCTGCCGGCCTGTTGCGGGACTCGGTGATGCGGGGCCTCAGCGCGCGCTCCTGGCGCGCCGGTGTGCGCCAGCGCTCCGCGGCGCGCGTCGGCATCGGGCTGCCCGCCGAGGACCCGGGGCCGCTGCGGCGCCTGATCGCCACGTTGCCCGCCCTCGAGGTACCGCGACCGGACTGGCCTGTCGAGGCCGTGGTGGTGGGCCCGCTGCATTTCGAGCCGACGACGGCGGTGCTGGAGCTGCCTCGGGGCGAAGGGCCAGTTGTGGTGGTGGCTCCGTCGACCGCGACCACCGGGGCTGGCGGGCTCACCGAACTGGCGCTAAAGACCCTGGTGCCCGGCGACGTGCTGCCGCCGGGTTCGCGGGTAGCGGTCTCATGGCTCAACGGCGCCCAGGGTGAGCTTCCGCCGTGGGCGGTCGCCGGGCTCGGGCGCCAGGACGAACTGCTGTCCTCGGCCGATGTCTTGATCTGCGGTGGAGGCCACGGGACTGTCGCGAAATCATTGCTGGCCGGCGTTCCCATGGTGGTGGTCCCCGGCGGTGGTGACCAATGGGAGATCGCCAATCGTGTTGTGCGCCAAGGCAGTGCCCAACTCATTCGGCCACTGACCGCCGCAGCTCTAGCCGCCGCGACACAGGAGGTGCTCGGTTCGGCACGCTACCGGGAGGCTGCCCGGCGGGCGGGGGCCAGCGTTGCGGAGGTTGCGGATCCGGTACGGGTGTGCCGCGAAGCCCTCGGCACGTCGGCGTAGGTTGGGCGGGTGCGGCTCACGGAATTCTCTGAGCTCGTCGAGCGCCAGTTCGGTGCGGCACGGGCTGCCTCGATGTTGGTCGACCATGTCCTGACCACTTTGGGCGGACGGACCCCGGCTCAGGCCATCGAGGACGGTGTGGATCCACGGGAGGTGTGGCGGGCCTTGTGCTCGGATTTCGACGTCCCGCGCGACCAGTGGTGACTGCGGGCACACATCGAGGGCATGCCGGGTCGGCCGCTCAGCAGATCCTCGGAAGCTGTTCGCCGATAGGTAGATCCAGAACGCGCGTCCCGCCCAGTGCGGTGCGTACCGCCACCATTCCAGGATGTTCGGCCACACAGCTGCCGATCACCGCGGCGCACCGGCCTAACGGGTGGGCGCGCATCGCGGCCAGCACCCGGTCGGCGTCCCCGGCAGCGACGAAGGCGATCAGCTTGCCTTCGTTGGCGACGTAGAGCGGGTCGAGTCCCAGCAGCCCGCAGGCATCGCGAACATCGCCGGGAACGGGAAGCGACTCCTCATTGACCGAGATTCCGACGTTCGCGGCCCTGGCGATCTCGTTCAAGGTGGCTGCGACTCCGCCCCTGGTCGGGTCGCGCAACGTGTGGATGTCCGCACCGCTGTCGATCATCGCCGCGACCAGTCCGTTCAATGGTGCGCTGTCACTGGTGACGGTGGTCGCGAAATCGAGGCCTTCGCGGCAGCTCATTACCGCCACCCCGTGCACCCCGATGTCGCCGCTGATGATCACCGCATCGCCGGCGCGAGCGCGCTGCGGGCGGATGTCGGTACGTCGGTCCACCAGGCCGATGCCCGTGGTGTTGATGTACACACCGTCACCGTGGCCGGAATCCACCACCTTGGTGTCACCGGTGACCAGCTTTACCCCGGCTGCCAGCGCCGCGGCGCCGAGGGCGCTCGCGACGCGGGCCAGTTCGGCAAGCGCGGTGCCTTCCTCGAGGATGAATGCCGTGGATAGCGCCATCGGCTGTGCACCGGCCATCGCCAAATCGTTGACCGTTCCGTTGACTGCCAGATCACCGATGTTGCCGCCCGGGAAGAACAGCGGCCTGACCACGTAGGAGTCGGTGGACAAGGCCAGCCGGTCGCCGCCGAACTGGAGCAGCGCCGAATCGCCCAGCTCGGCGTGGGCCGCCGGGCCGAACGCGGGCAGAAACAGATGCTCGATGAGCTCGGCCGACATCGCTCCGCCCCCGCCGTGCCCCATCACGATGTTCGGTGCGTCCCGCAGCGGGGCCGGACACACCCAGGCCTCCATATCAATGCTCGCCGGTGTGCCCGTCGAGTGCGGGGGTGTCTCAGGCACGTGAAATCTCCAGCCGTCGATACAGGTAGTAGGCAGCGCACGCGCCCTCCGAGGAGACCATGGTGGCGCCCATCGGGTTGCGCGGCGTGCATGTCGCGCCGAATGCCGAGCACTCCTGCGGTTTGATCAAGCCCTGCAACACTTCGCCGGAACGGCACAGCGCGGACTCCTCGGTGTGGATACCTGTGACGGCGAATCGGTGCTCCGCGTCGTAGTCTCGGTACGCCTCGGCCAATCGCCATCCGCTCGACGGGATCGTTCCGATACCGCGCCAGGCCCGGTCGGTTACCTCGAACACGTCGAGCAGCATCGCCCTGGCCGCGGCGTTGCCCTCGGCCCGCACCGCTCTGGGATATGCGTTCTCCAACTCGTGACGGCCGGACTCCAGTTGCAGCACCGTGCGCCGGATGCCTTCGAGGATGTCCAATGGCTCGAAACCGGTCACCACGATCGGGACCTCGTACGTGTCGCACAGCGGTGGGTACTCGCCGGTTCCCATCACCGCGCAGACGTGTCCGGCGGCCAGGAACCCCTGCACGCGGCACGTGGGTGACTCCATGATCGCGGCGATGGCCGGCGGCACGAGCACGTGCGACACCAGCAGCGAAAAGTTCTTGATGTCCAGCCGTTTAGCCTGGTAAACCGTCATCGCGTTGGCGGGGGCGGTGGTCTCGAACCCGATCCCGAAGAACACCACCTGTTTGTCGGGGTTGTTCCTGGCGATGGTGAGGGCGTCCAGCGGCGAATACACCACGCGCACGTCGCCGCCCTGGCTCTTGATCCGGAACAGGTCACTGCCGCTGCCCGGGACCCGCAGCATATCGCCGAACGAACAGAAGATGACGTCGGGCCGCGAAGCAATGTCCAACGCCTTGTCGATGATCTCCAACGGCGTCACGCACACCGGGCACCCCGGCCCGTGGATCATTTCGATCTCGTCGGGCAGTAGCTGGTCGATGCCGTGTCGGATGATCGAGTGAGTCTGTCCGCCACAGACTTCCATGATTGCCCACCGCTTGGTGGTGGCCGACCGTATCTGATCGACCAGCTTGCCGGCCAGGACAGGATCGCTGAATTCGTCCAGATACTTCATGGCAGCTTCTCCGAACTCCCGGCGTTCGTGGCAGCTCCGTCAGGATTGGTCATGCCCGCCTGCCGGGCGGCCTGTTCGAATCCGTCGCCGAACTCCTCCTCGAGCATTCCCAGGCGTTCGAATTCGGCCAGGGTCTGGATCGCCGATTCCTCGTCGAGACGCTGAATCGCGAAACCGACATGCACCACCACGTAGTCGCCCACCTGGGCCTCGGGCACGTACTGCAGGCAGACGTCCTTCTGGACGCCGCCGAAGTCGACGACCGACATCAACGTGCCGTCGCGGTCTTCCATCCGCAGAACCTTGCCCGGTACCGCCAAACACATGCGCAGTCCTTCCTTCGCCCTATCCCGAGTTTCCGACCATGAGCTGGCCCAGTGCAATACCGCCGTCGTTGGGTGGTACCCGGCGATGGGTGATCACCGTGAAACCCCTGTCTTTCAACAATGTCATTGCGCGACTCAACAGCAGCGCATTCTGGAACACGCCCCCGGACAGGGCGACCGTGCGGGTTTCGGCTGGGCACCCGGAGGCCATATCGGCGATCAATTGTGCCACCGCGCCGTGGAACCGCGCTCCGATCACCCCTGCCGGTACGCCGTCGCGCACGTCGTGGACGACGGCGTGTAGCAGCGGTGCCGGATCGATCAGCGCGGGTGATTCGTCGGTGAAATCGAACCGGATCGGATATCGCACCAGGCCGGGATCGGTCACGCGGGACAAGCCCTCGAGTTCGATGGCCGCCTGCGCTTCGTAGTCCACCACCTGGCGGACACCCACCAGTGCCGATACGGCGTCGAACAACCGCCCCATGCTCGAGGTGGGCACACAACCCAGTCCGGTTTCGAGCTGATGGAGCAGCACCCCGCGCTCGTCCGGCGGACAAGCCCGGACCGGTGGCAGGTCGTCAGCCCACGGAGCTCCCGCCGCCCAAAGGTGAGCCATGGCCATGCGATAGGGCCGTCGTACGCTGACGTCGCCGCCCGGCATCGGAACGTACTTCAGTTGGGCAAGTCGCCGGAAGCCCTGGTAATCGGCGAGCAGCATCTCACCTCCCCATATCGCGCCATCGGGGCCGTAACCTGTTCCGTCGAAGGCGAATCCGAGCACTGGCTCGGACCCGTCGAAGCCGTGTTCAGCCATCACAGCGGCAATGTGGGCATGGTGGTGCTGCACGGGGCGGACGGGTCGGCCGCGAGCGTTGCGACGCGCCCACGCGGTCGAGCGATACCCCGGATGCGCATCGGCGACCAAGACTTCGGGACGCACACCGGTCAACTCACCGAGATGATGTGCGGCGGCATCGAACGCGGATAGGGTCGCGAGGTCGTCCATATCGCCGACGTGCTGACTCAGCCAGGCATAGCGGCCCTCGGCGACAGCCAGGGTGTTCTTCACATCGGCTCCGACGGCCAGCGTGGGCGGCCCGGGCACCGGCAGGGCGACCGGCAGGGGTGCGTACCCGCGCGAGCGCCGGATGGGGAGATCGGCGCCGTCCACGACCCGCACCACAGAATCGTCACAGGGCACCAGGATCGACCGGTCATGCAGCAGCCAGCCGTCGGCAAGGTGCGAAAGTCGTTCTGCGGCATCGTCGTCGCGATAACAGATCGGTTCGCCGCCGCGGTTACCCGATGTCATCACCAGCACGGCGGGTCCGGGTTCGTCACCCGGCAGGCCGAAAAGCAGAGGATGCAGCGGCGCGTAGGCCAGCATCACACCGAGATCGGGATTGTGCGGTGCCACCGAAGCGGCGACCGGTGCCGCCGGTGCACGTTGGATCAACACGATCGGTCGCTGCGGACCCGACAGCAGTTGTTCAGAGCGCTCGTCGAGGGAGCACAGCGTGCGCGCCGCCGACAGGTCCGCGACCATCACCGCGAACGGCTTATCGCCGCGCTGCTTGCGCCGGCGCAATTCGGACACCGCGTCGTCGTTCGCGGCGTCGCAGGCCAGGTGGTAACCCCCAATTCCCTTGACGGCCAAAATCCCCCCGTCGGCCAGCAGTTGCCGGGCCCTGGGCAGCGCGTCCGCACTGCCGGTGCAGGTCTCGCGCCCGTCGCGGTGGGACTCCCGGTAGGACAACGCCGGCCCACACTGCGGGCAGCACACCGGTTGGGCGTGGTAACGGCGATCGGATGGGTCGTGGTATTCGCACGCGCACTGCGCGCACATCGGAAACTCCGCCATGGTGGTGGCCGCCCGGTCGTAGGGGAGCGCGGCGATGATGGTGAAACGTGGTCCGCAGTTCGTACAGTTCACGAAGGCGTGCCGGTACCGGCGGTTCGCCGGATCCGCCTGCTCGGTCTGGCATTCGGCACACATCGCCACATCGGGCGAGACCAAGGTACGGCCGCCGCCCGAACGGGAGGTGTCCACGATCCGGAAGCCGGTGCCACCGGTTTCCGGGATGTCGTGCACCTGGATCGCCTCGATGACCGCAAGCGGTGGCGGTTCCCCACTCAGCCGCCCGAGGAAGTCTGCGAGGGCTTCCGGCTCACCCTCGACCTCGATGATTGCCCCGGAGCTGTCGTTGTGCACCCAACCGGACAGGCCCGCGGCCGCGGCCGTGGTGTACACGAACGGTCGGAAGCCGACGCCCTGGACGACTCCCTGCACGTGGACCCGGCGGCGACATCGGCCGGTCACCTCGGATCCTTTCTGGGGCCGACCATCAACTTCGGGCCGGCGAGCAGGAGGTCAACCAGCGGCACCAATCGGGCAGGCCATCACCCCGGGTTGCGGAGATCGGCAGTATCTGGACACCGGCGTTCAGCGATCGGGCATGCCCGGCGAAGGCGTCGATATCGAAGTCCACGTAGGGCAGCAGGTCGGTCTTGTTGATGACCACCAAACCGGCAGCGGCGAACATGTGCGGGTACTTCAGCGGCTTGTCGGCTCCTTCGGTTACCGAGATCACGACGACCTTGCAGTGCTCGCCGAGATCGAACATGGCCGGGCAGACGAGGTTGCCGACGTTCTCGATGAACAGCAGCGACCCGGGTTGGGGGTCGAGCGTTTCCAGGGCGCGGCGCACCATCTCGGCGTCGAGGTGGCAGCCCGCCCCGGTGTTGATCTGCACGGCGCGAGCGCCGGCGGCCCGGATGCGGTTCGCGTCCAGCAGTGTCTCCTGGTCACCCTCGATGACAGCGATCGGCCGCTGTCCGCCGAGGTCAGCGATGGTGCGTTCGAGCAGCGTGGTCTTGCCTGCGCCGGGTGAACTCGTCATGTTGAGCGCCAGGATGTCGCGCTCGGCCAGCCACCGGCGGTTCTCGTCGGCGATCAGATCGTTCTTCGCGAGGACCTTCTGCTCGAGGGTGATCGTCTCGGTGCGGACATCGTGGTGTGGGTCGCCGTGCGGGTGTTCGTGCGGTTGCGCATGGCCGGCCGGCGTGATTGCTGTGCCGTCTGCGCCGCAGCCACAGGTCGCGCACATGGTCAGCTCACTTCCATCGAGACAATTCTGAGGTCCCGGCCCTCCAGCACCTCGACATCGGCACTCCCGCACGGACACAACACGATCAGGTCGCTGAGTTCAAAGTGATCCGCGCAACTGCGGCACCGTGCCGCGCCGGGTCGGATATCCAGGTCCAGTGTTGCACCGTCGGCGACGGTCCCCTCGGCCGCCAGACCGAAACAGAACTCCATCGCGGTCGGCAGGACCGCGCACAGTGCGCCGACTTCGAGCTTGACGCTGTACACACGCCGACCCGCGGCGTGCTCGCACACCGCCTCGACAACACTCTGGGTGATCGCCATCTCGTGCATGCCAGTCCGTTCGTGGCCGATGACCCCACGATAGGACCGTCGCCCCGGCGAGTCCACGGAGGATAGGCCGCGCCCCGCCGCATCGGCCCGTGCGGGTCTGGACGGCGAGCGACTACGCGCAGGCGGCGATTGCTCAGGGTTGCATGCATCGCATCCACGGCGGGAGGGTGATTACATGCCCGATGTTCGTCCGTCGCCGCTGTCACAGATGGCGAGCGACTACGCCCGGAATGCGCGCTCGCAGGCGGCGGCGTTCAGCCAGACCTATGAAGCGGTGTTTGCCGCGGCGGAGGCGCACAAGGACGTTGGCGACCTTGTCGTCGCGGATCTCGGGGCTGCCGATGGCGTGAATTCGCACGAACTCATCAGGGCTCTCGTCCGCGAACGGGCCGGGCGCGGTTTGCACTACACGCTGGTCGATCTGCCGTCCAATGTGTGGCACATCGCCGCACGGCATTTGGCGGACATAGTCGACGGCGCTAACCATCCGGAGCACTTCGCGGTTCTTCCTGACGCAGGCACGCCAGGTGAGTTGATCAGCGATGTCGGTACCGGCCATCACCTGGCGACACCCGACGATCACCTCCGGGCATGGCGAGAGGCGTCGCTGCGGGAGCCCCGGCCGGTGACGGTGGTCAGCCTCGCGGGGCTTCCCATCCACACCGGCCCGTGCCTGCCGGCGGGAACCGTCCATATCGCCGTCAGCGGCACGGCGATGCACTGGGTCTCGGATTCGGGGGGACTGGCCTCCACCGGATCCGTGTTTCCGGGATATCGGAATCATGCGGATTCGGCGGAACGTGCGAGGTGGGCGGAGGCTGCGGAACGTGATTGGGCACGGATACTGCAATACCGCGCCCAGGAACTCGCGCCCGGCGGCACGGTGGTCATTGCCGTGCCGGCCTCTGCTGAACCGTGGCCTGACCGCGGCGGTGTCTACCGGGCAATCAGCGCGGATATGGATGAGATCCTGGGGCAGTGGCGCGATGAGGGGCGCATCGGCCCGTTGGCGCATGCGGCAGTCGTCGTCCCGGTGTGGAGCAGGACTCTCGAGGAAATTCGTGCCCCTTTCGGCGATCTTGGTGGCGAGTATCGCGGGCTCATTCTCGAGAAAGCCGAGATCTTCGGCCTGGACAATCCCTATTGGGATGATGACCCGCAGGTGTTTGCCGAAAACTACATCCGCAGTGTCTTCGCCTGGGGTGGGCCGCTGTTCGCTCGTGCGTTTGCCACGGAGGGCGTCGATGGCGGTGCCGATATGTTGCGGGAGCTCCGTGCAGCGCTGGCATCGAGGGTGGCTCTCGACCCGCAGCGCTACCGCTGGGACTACGACGAGGCGCTGATCGTCTGCCGCAAGCCCTGCTGACGCGGCTTGCTCCGAAGGAGCGCCCTCGGCTGGTTTCGCAGTTCTTCATTATTCGGTCGGCACCGTCTGACGGCGTGTCTCCTTGTATCGAACACTTGTTCGTCTACTGTGGGGGGAGTTCGGCGCGCTGTTCTTGTCGGTGTCCTGATTTAACGTCAAGGCCAACCGACCGAGAACCGGTCAACAACGACTACCGGAAGAGGTACCACCATGGCGCAAGCGCCTGACCGTGAGAAGGCTCTGGAGTTGGCTCTCGCTCAGATCGAGAAGAGTCACGGCAAGGGTTCGGTGATGCGACTCGGCGACGAGGTTCGCCAGCCGATATCGGTCATCCCGACGGGGTCGATTGCCCTCGATGTCGCGCTGGGCATCGGTGGCCTGCCGCGCGGCCGGGTCATCGAGGTCTACGGCCCGGAGTCCTCGGGTAAGACCACCGTGGCGCTGCATGCCGTCGCCAACGCGCAGGCCGCCGGCGGTATCGCCGCGTTCATCGACGCCGAGCACGCGCTGGATCCCGAATACGCCAAGACGCTGGGTGTCGACACCGACTCTCTGCTGGTGTCCCAGCCGGACACCGGGGAGCAGGCGCTGGAGATCGCCGACATGCTGATCCGGTCCGGCGCACTGGACATCCTGGTTATCGACTCGGTTGCCGCGTTGGTTCCACGGGCGGAGATCGAGGGCGAGATGGGTGACAGCCACGTTGGTCTGCAGGCCCGCCTGATGAGCCAGGCGCTCCGCAAGATCACGGGTGCGCTGAGCAACTCGGGAACCACCGCGATCTTCATCAACCAGCTCCGCGAAAAAATCGGAGTGATGTTCGGATGCTTCTCCTATGGCACTCGGGTGCAGCTGGCTGACGGCACGACTGAGAAAATCGGCAAGATCGTCAACAACAAATTGGACGTCAAGGTGATGTCCTATGACCCGGTCACTGACCGGATCATGCCCCGCAAGGTGGTGAACTGGTTCAACAACGGCCCGGCGGAGCAGTTTCTGCAGTTCACCGTCGCAAAGTCTGGCGGTAACGGTAAGTCCCAGTTCGCGGCAACTCCGAATCACCTGATCCGGACACCGTCAGGATGGACCGAAGCCGGTGACATCATCGCCGGTGACCGCGTCATGGCGTCCGAGCCGCACCTGCTCAGTGAGCAGCAGTTCCAGCTGGTCCTGGGTTCGCTCATGGGTGACGGGAACCTGTCGCCAAATCGCTGCGACCGCAATGGCGTCCGGTTTCGGATGGGGCATGGTGCCAAGCAAATCGACTACCTGCAGTGGAAAATCGACCTGCTGGGCAATATCAAGCACTCGGTTCGCGAGAACGACAAAGAGTCCCGGTTCGTGGACTTCACGCCACTGCCCGAACTCGGTGAGTTGCGCCGTGCGGTGTATCTCGGTGATGGCAAGAAGTTCCTGTCCGAGGACTACCTCAAAGCGTTGACCCCGCTGGCGTTGGCCGTCTGGTACATGGACGACGGCAGCTTCACGCTTCGGTCCAAGGGGTTGCAGCAGCGGACTGAGGGGGGCAGTGGACGCATCGAGGTTTGTGTAGAAGCAATGACCGAGGATTCCCGAGTTCGGCTGCGCGACTACCTGCGCGACGCTCACGGTCTCAACGTCCGACTGCGCTCGGCGGGTGCGGCCGGTAAGGCAGTTCTGACATTCTCTACCGTTGCATCTGCTGCCTTCCAAGAGATAGTGGCGCCTTACATGGCACCGTCGATGGATTACAAACTGCTCCCACGATTCCGTGGCCTTGGTGCGGTGACACCGCAGTTCGAGGAGCCCAGTCAGAGACTGGTGCCAGCGCGGGTGCTCAATGTTCACATCAAACCGCGTACTCGGTCGATGAACCGTTTCGACATCGAGGTGGAAGGTTCGCACAACTACTTTGCCGATGGTGTCATGGTTCACAACAGTCCCGAAACCACCACGGGCGGAAAGGCTTTGAAGTTCTACGCCTCGGTCCGCATGGATGTTCGGCGCATCGAGACGCTCAAGGACGGCACCGACGCGGTGGGAAACCGTACCCGGGTCAAGGTCGTGAAGAACAAGATAGCGAGCCCCTTCAAACAAGCCGAGTTCGACATCCTCTATGGCAAGGGCATCTCCAAGGAGGGCTCGCTCATCGATATGGGGGTCGAGCAGGGCTTCATTCGCAAGTCCGGCTCCTGGTTCACCTACGACGGTGAGCAGATGGGACAGGGCAAGGAGAACGCCCGTAAATTCATGATCGAGAATCCCGAGATCGCAGCCGAAGTCGAGAAGAAGATCAAAGAGAAACTCGGCATCGGGGCCGTGGTGACCGATGACGTCCTCCCCGCTCCCGTCGATTTCTAGCTCTTCGGTGTCGGATAGCTCCTCGGCGTCGACCGAAGAGTCCGCCAAGCGTGCGGAGCAGGCTCGTGCGCTGTGTCTGCGCCTGCTCACCGTGCGGGCACGGACTCGTGCGGAGCTGGAGGGGCGGCTGGCCAAGCACGGATACGCCGATGACATCACTGCCGAAGTGCTTGATCGATTGGCTCAGGTCGGTCTGGTCGACGACGAGGATTTCGCCCAGCAGTGGGTGCGTTCCCGGCAGGTCAACGCTGGAAAGGGCAGGCGCGCGTTGGCTGCCGAGCTGCGCACCAAAGGCGTCGACCAGGAGGTTATCGCCGTCGCACTGGCCGGCATCGACGCGGGATCGGAGCGGACACGGGCCGAGCAACTGGTCCGAGACAAGCTGCGCCGCGAGAATCTCGGCGATGGTTTTGACCGCGACGTGGAAAACAAGGTGGCGCGCCGGCTCGTCGGGATGTTGGCCCGTCGTGGCTACGGCCAGTCCATGGCTGTAGACATCGTGACCACGGAGTTGGCCAATGAGAGGGACCGCCGAAGTGTGTAGGTGCGCCTAAGAGCTGACCCGATGTTGTGCGGCGCGGAAATCCGCTGTCAGGCTCAGAGTCAACAGTCGGCGCACCACAATGAGTACTGCGGTGCCGGCGATAGCCGTCCATGAGAGGTCGACGCTTAACAGGAGAAGGCTCGCGGTGACCAACAGGTCCATGGTCACGCGCAGAGCCGGCATTGGCCGGCGGAACACGGCCAAGGCGGCGATGCCGAGCGCAATGCCGGTGAGAGTGAAGCACCACGACGCGCCGACGACGAGGTTCATGGACGCGGAGGCGGTCCAGAGGTTGGGCGCGGGGGCCTGGATGGTGAGCGGGCCAGTTCGATTTCGCGCTGCTCCTGGGCGATCTCGCGGTTGAGGAAATAGTTCAGCACGGTGCGGATGGTGGCGATCGCCGCCAGCTTGCCAATCTCCTCGAACGACGGTGAGATCGCGGTCCGCAATACATCGGCGGCCAACTGGAACTCCAGACCCAACACCAGGAACCGGGCCAGCGACAGTCGCACCGTCGAGAACTGGTTGATGTCGCGCTGGGTCAGCGCAATGGCGAACTTCACGATCGCGATGATCGCCCCGATCATGATGACGCCGGCGCCGCAGGCCTCGATGAGCCGCACCATGAGGTCGACGATGTCTCGCAACGCTGATTCCGGCAGAATCTCCAAGGCGCTTAGTTGCTGGTCCATGTCAGTTTCCCGGGGGGCACGTCGCGACGGTCATACGACCTTCGCGCCGGGCGCCCCCTCTTGTTCGACCGCTCCGGGTTGCAGGGGGGCGCTGCCGCGCCGCGACCTTCTCATGCGCCGTTCGAGCCAGGTGGCGAACCACGAGAGCGAGAAGTTGACGCTGATCATCAGCAGCGCGATGACAATCAGCGCGGGGATGTAGTTACCGTAGGACGAGCCGACCACGGTTCCCTGGCGCACCATTTCGACGAACGTGATCTGGTATCCGATCGCGGTGTCCTTGAGTACCACCACGAGTTGGGAGATCAGAACCGGCAGCATCGACGTGATCGCCTGGGGTAGCAGAATCGAACGCATCGTCTGGCCTGAGGTCAGCCCCAGCGAGGATGCCGCCTCTTCCTGCCCCCGTGGCAACGCATGCACGCCGGCGCGCACGATCTCGGCGATGACCGCGCCGTTGTAGAGCGTCAACCCGGTGATGACGCCGGCCAGCGCCAGATACTTGGACGGGAAGACGTCATAGAACGCGTAGAGAAAGTAGGCGAAGATCATCATGATCAGCACCGGCACCGCACGGAAGAACTCGACGATCACCGCTGACACCCAGCGGATACCGCTATGTGTCGATAGGCGACCCACTCCGAGCAGCAAGCCCAGCACCAGTGCCAGCACGATAGACACCGCAGCCGCTTTGAGGGTGCCCTCGACGCCCGGCAGAACGTAGGTGGTCCACAGATCCGCGGTGAGGAACGGCTCCCACTTCGCAGCGGTCAGCTGGCCCTTGGCCTCCAGCCGCGTGTACACAACCCAGGCCATCAGCGCGACCACGACGACGGTAAGCGCGCTGATGACGTGATTGCGCACCCGTGCGCGTGGGCCGGGTGCGTCGAACAGAACTGAGGCCCCGCTCATTACCGCGCCACCGCCATCCGCTTGCCCATCCAGCCGAAGAACAACCCCAACGGCAGGGTCAGGACGACGAACCCGAGAGCGAAGATGCCACCGACGACCATCACCGCCGCGGTGTTCTCGATCATCTCCTTCATCAACAATGCCGCCTCGGCCACCCCGATGGCCGAGGCGATCGTGGTGTTCTTGGTCAGCGCGATCAACACCGAGCCCAAAGGAATGAGCACCGCACGAAAGGCCTGCGGCAGCAGCACTATCCGCAAGTTCTGCCCGAACGTCAGGCCCAGCGACCGAGCCGCTTCGACTTGCCCCAACGGCACCGTGTTCACGCCGGAGCGGACGGTTTCGCACACGAAGGCCGCGGTGTACACGGTCAATCCGAGCATGGCCAGCCGGAAGCTGCTGTCCGAGATGAACGTCGGCGATTGCCGGCTGGCCATGGTGATGCCGAGGGTCTGCGCCAACCCGAACGAGCAGAACAGGATGATCAGAGTCAGTGGAGTGTTGCGCACGATGTTGACGTAGGCCGTGCCCAGCCAGTTGAGCATAGGCACGGGCGCCAGCCGCATCGCGGCCAGCACCGTGCCGAGCACGAGTGCGCCTATCGCCGAGAACACCGTCAGCTGGATCGTCGTCCAGAAAGCGGCGAAGATCTGCTCGCGGTACTCGGTGAAAACCTCCACGGGCGGCTGCTCCTAGCCGCTCACTTGTCGATGGGCGGCGGTTGCGGCGCGCTGATGCCTGCAGGACCCAGGTTCTTGTCGAACGCCTCTTTCCAGGCGCCGCTGTCCTCCATCTTCTTGATCGCATCGTTGATCTTGCTGCGCAGTTCGCTGTCGCCCTCCTTGAGGCCGATACCGTAACGCTCTTCGGTGAACGGCTCCCCGACGATCTTGAATGCGCCCGGGCTTTGGGCGGCGTATCCGGCCAGGATGACCTCGTCGGTGGTGACAGCGTCCACGGCGCCGTTCTTGAGCGCCTCGATGCATGCCGAGTAGGTGTCGTACTGCTGCAACTGGACACCGGGGTAATGGTCCTTGACCTTCTGCGCGGGCGTTGAGCCCGCGACCGAGCACAGGATCTTGTTGTTCTCCAGTGAGGCTTCTCCGGTGATGTCCTCGTTATCGGACCGCACCAGCAGGCTCTGTCCGGTGATCAGGTACGGGCCGGCGAAGTCCACCTTCTCATCGCGTGAGTCGGTGATCGAGTACGTCGCCGCGATGAACTTGACCTGACCGTTTTGGATCAGGGTCTCCCGCTGCGCCGACGGTGATTCCTTCCATTCGATCTTGTCCGGCTCATAGCCGAGCTCGCCGGCGACATAGGTGGCCACGTCGACGTCGAAGCCGCTCATGGTTCCGTCGGGGTTCTTCATCGCGAGACCGGGCTGGTCGAACTTGGTACCGATGACGATCTTGTCGCTGTCACCGCCACCGCCGCCACCGCACGCGGTCGCTGCAAACGGTAGGGCCACGGCCAGCGCGACAGCGCCGAGGACGCGCTTGGACAGTGAGACATGGGACATGGCAGCCATTCTCGGGGGTTCCTTTCGCCGGGCGGTTGGTAATCGGGCGGTTAGTAATTCGGTGAAGTGTCAGTGATCCAGAATCTTGCCGAGGAAATCCTTGGCGCGGTCGGTCTGTGGATGATCGAAGAATTGCACGGGCTCGGCGTCCTCGAGGATCGCACCTTCGGACATGAACACCACGCGGTTGGCCGCCCGCCGCGCAAACCCCATCTCGTGGGTGACCACAACCATCGTCATACCCTCGGCCGCCAGCGCCGCCATCACGTTGAGCACTTCGTTGATCATCTCGGGATCCAGCGCGCTGGTCGGTTCGTCGAACAGCATCACCTTCGGATTCATCGCCAGCGAGCGGGCGATCGCCACCCGCTGCTGCTGGCCGCCAGAGAGCTGGGCCGGGTACTTGTCGGCCTGATTGGCCACGCCCACCCGCTCCAGCAGGCTCATCGCCGTCTCGCGCGCGGCCGTCTTGGAGGTCTTGCGGACCTTGATCGGCGCCAACATCACGTTCTCGACGATTGTCTTGTGGGCGAACAGGTTGAAGGACTGGAACACCATGCCGACGTCGGAACGCAGCTGTGCCAGCTTGCGGCCTTCCGCCGGTAACACTTCTCCGTCGATCGCGATGGAGCCCGAATCGATGGTCTCCAAGCGGTTGATGGTGCGGCACAGCGTCGACTTGCCCGAGCCAGACGGCCCCAGAACGACAACGACCTGGCCCTTGGCGACGTCGAGGTTGATGTTCTTGAGGACATGGAGGTCGCCGAAGTGCTTGTCGACCGACTTCATCGAGATCATCGGCACGGCCGAAGCGCTCTCCATGGATGGTGACCTTACCCAGGGGAGGCCTGGTCTGCCTGGAACTCGGCAATCCGCCGAACTCGGCGCTGCGCCCAGATCACGGCCTGCCGTCGGCCCCCACCGGCGTTCCGAGCGATTTCAGAGCGGCGCGGCCGCTCCGTAGGATGGTGCCGTGACTTCTATGGTGACCCGGCAGGAAAGCCCGGTGGCGCCCGACCCTCGTGCCGATCGCGGCAGCCCCACCTACCAGGTTCGGACCTATGGCTGCCAGATGAACGTGCACGACTCCGAAAGGCTCGCCGGGTTGCTGGAAGCGGCCGGTTACCGGCGCGCCGAGGACGGCTGCGATGCCGACGTCGTCGTGTTCAACACCTGTGCGGTGCGGGAGAACGCGGACAACAAGCTGTATGGCAACCTCAGTCACCTGGCGCCGCGCAAGAAAACCGATCCGCACATGCAGATCGCCGTCGGCGGATGCCTGGCGCAGAAGGATCGGGATGCGGTGCTGTGTAAGGCCCCGTGGGTCGACGTGGTGTTTGGCACCCACAACATCGGCTCGCTGCCGGTTCTGCTCGATCGTGCCCGCCACAACCGCGCCGCGCAGGTCGAGATCGCAGAGGCGCTGCAGGAGTTCCCGTCGGCGCTGCCGGCTAGTCGCGAGTCGTCCTACGCTGCGTGGGTTTCCATCTCCGTTGGCTGCAACAACACGTGCACGTTCTGCATAGTCCCCGCACTGCGGGGCCGGGAAGTGGATCGCCGACCGGGCGACGTACTCGCCGAGGTCGCGTCCCTGGTCGACCAGGGTGTTCTGGAGATCACGTTGCTCGGGCAGAACGTCAATGCCTACGGCGTGTCGTTCGCGGACCCCGGTCAACCCCGTGACCGCGCTGCGTTCGCCACGTTGTTGAGGGCCTGCGGGCGCATCGAGGGGCTGGAAAGGGTGCGCTTCACCTCGCCGCACCCCGCCGAGTTCAGCGACGACGTTATCGAGGCGATGGCCGAGACGCCCAACGTGTGTCCAGCGTTGCATATGCCGCTGCAATCGGGTTCAGACCGCATCCTGCGCGCGATGCGGCGCTCCTACCGCGCCGAACGCTACCTGGGCATCGTCGAACGGGTTCGCTCGGCGATTCCGCAGGCCGCTATAACCACCGACGTGATTGTTGGGTTCCCGGGTGAGACGGAGGCGGACTTTCAGGCCACGCTGGACGTCGTTGCCGCAGCCCGTTTTAGTAGCGCGTTCACCTTCCAGTACTCGAAAAGGCCCGGCACGCCGGCCGCCGATCTGGATGGGCAGATTCCCAAAGCCGTTGTGTCCGAGCGATATCAGCGATTAGTCGAACTTCAGGAGCAAATCTCTCTCGAAGAAAACGCCGCTCAGATCGGGAGCACCGTGGAACTTCTCGTCGCGACCGGCGAAGGTCGGAAAGATGCCCGAACCGCCCGCATGTCAGGGCGGGCCCGGGACGGCAGGCTAGTGCATTTCACCCCAGGGGACACCGGTCCGGTCCGGCCCGGGGACATCGTCACCACCACCGTCACCGGGGCCGCGCCGCATCACTTGATCGCAGACGCCCCGTTGATCGGTCACCGCCGTACCCGGGCCGGGGACGCCCACGCCGCGGGGGAGAGGCCCCGCACGGGCGTCGGGTTGGGGATGCCCGATTTCGGCGCGCGCAGGTCTTCTCTGTCAGCCCAACTCAACTCCGGCGGGTGCGCACGATGAGTCCGGTATCCGGTAGCGGGCGCGAGTTCGACGACTTCAAGGGTGATCTCGAAGCCGCGGAATGGCGCGTAGCGCGCGAGATAGAACCCGGTTCCAGGGCGCTGACAATCGCGATCTTGGTGGGCATCCTGCTCGTGACACTCGTGCTGCCCCACACCGGCGGCGCCAAGGGACTTGACGTGCTGATCGGCTCCGAGGCGGCGACCAGCAATGGGATCACCTTGCCCTCACGGGTCTTCGTCTGGATCGCACTCGTTTTCAGCGTCGGTTTCTCGATGCTGGCCCTGCTGGCCCGACGCTGGGCCCTGGCCTGGATCGCACTGGCCGGCACCGCGGTGGCGTCCTTCCTGGGCATGTTGGCGGTGTGGTCGCGTCAGACCGCGACGGAGGGGTACCCGGGTCCTGGAATCGGGCTGGTCCTGGCCTGGCTGGCGGTGATCGTGCTTGCGTACAACTGGGCAAGGGTGGTGCTTTCCCGCAGTGCGCTGCAGCTGGCCACCGAAGAGGAACTTCGGCGCGCGGCCGTCGGCCGCCAGCAGGAAGGCCTGCTTGACAGTTTCGGGGGTGACGAAGAGCCTGGCCCGGGGAAACCTTGATCGGTCAGCGACCGGTCAGCGTTTCTTCTTCTTCAGCGCCTGGGCGGCGGCATCGGCCCACTGACGCCACTGTTCGGCGTTGGCCCGTGCCTGTTCGGCGTCCCTGGTGCGGCCTGCGGCCTCGGCCTTGTCCGCCTGACGCTGGAATTGCTCGGCGCGCGCCCGGAACTGGTCTGCGCGCGCCTGCGCCTCGGGATCGACCCCCACGGTCGAGGTATCGCGGATCTTCTTCTCGACCACGCGTAGCCGCCGCTCCAGGTCCGCGCCGCGTTCCCGGGGCACCTTGCCGATCGCGTCCCACTTCTCGCCGATAGCGCGTAGCGCTGCGCGCGCGGCGTTTGGGTCAGAGGCGTCGAGTTTCTCTGCCTCGGCCAGAAGTGCCGCCTTGGCCTCGGCGTTGCCGCGAAACTCCGCGTCGCGTTCGGCATTGGCCGCGTTACGCGCGGAGAAGAACTTGTCCTGCGCAAACTTGAAGCGATGCCACAGCTTGTCATCGACATCCTTGGCAGCTCGACCCGCTGCCTTCCACTCGTTGAGCAGCTCACGAAACGACGCCGCCGCAGCACCCCAATCGGTGGAGTCGGACAGTTCTTCCGCGCGGGCGCACAGCGATTCCTTGGCCTGCCTGGCGCCGGCGCGTTCCCGGTCAAGTTCGGCGAAGTGTGAGCCACGGCGCCGGTTGAACGTCTCGCGAGCCGCCGAATAGCGCTTCCACAACGCATCGTCGGTCTTGCGGTCCAGACCGGTGATCGTCTTCCACTCGTCGAGAATCGTCCGTAACCGGTCTCCGGCGGCCTTCCATTGCACGGAGTTGGTGGCCAATTCCTCGGCCTCGGCGGCCAGGGCCTCCTTGCGCGCCGTCTGCTCGGCGCGGACCTGTTCACGCTGGGCCCGCTCTGCCGCCGCGGCGCCGTCGGCCTGCTCGACGATGGCCTCCACGCGGGCCACCAGAGAGTCGAGGTCACCCAGTACGTGCGCCGCGGGCAGGTTCTCAGCGAGCGCGGATGCGGCAGCGCGGATCTTGCGGGCATCGCCGGATCCCGATGCCAGCCGCCGCTCCAGGAGCATCACCTCGGTCTGCAGGTCATCGAAACGTCGGCCGAAGTGCTCGTAGGCGGCTTCGGCGTCGCCGGCCTGCCACGACCCGATGGCGCGTTCGCCCGATGCCGTGATCAGCCAGACGGTGCCGTCCGGGTCAACGCGCCCGAACCGATGGGGGTCGGTGGCCGCGACGACGCGGGGGGGCGTGACTTTGGCGGCGGGCCCCGGCCGCATCGAGCCCGGCCCCGGCTTCGGTTGCGCAGTGTGCTCTCGGGAGTTTCGGGTGCCGCCCGGCCCTGTCGTCATATCGGTTACCTCATGCCCTCCGCGCGGATCTTCGCGCACCTGCCGCGCGACGCGGCGCCTGGTAGCTGACTCAACGCCGAAACTATCGGAAGCTATCGACGTTGTCGCTGCCATTGAAACAGGTCGTCGGGTGCCGCGCCCACGCCGTGTGCCCATGGCATTTACGCTCGGGACGAAAACCTGGGAGGTGGTCGTTGGCGAAAGCCGATGTTGCCGCGCTGCTCGCCCTTGCCGCTGCTTTCTTCATCGCGGTCGGCAATGTCTTCCACCAGCGCTCCGCCCAGGAGGTGACCGATGAGCCCGTCGGCCACCTCAGGCTGTTCCTGAGCCTGTTGCGCGACCGTCAATGGTGGCTGGGCAGCGGCGTCGCCGCTGCGGGGTTCGGGTTGCAGGCCGCGGCGCTCGGCCTGGGTTCGGTGCTGTTGGTGCAGGCCGTGCTGGTCACCTCGTTGTTATTCGCATTGCCGATCAGCGCCCGCTTCTCCCATCGACGGGTCAGTCGCTGGGACTGGATGTGGGCCGTATTGCTCGCCGCCGCCGTGATCGTCATCGTGACCGTCGGGAACCCGACGGCCGGGCAGTCGCGCGCCTCGCTGGAGATGTGGCTCGGTGTCGTCGCGGTCTTTGGGCCCGTGTTGGCGCTGTGCCTGATGGGAGCTCAACTCTGGACCGGACCGATCAGCGCGGTGCTGCTTGCTGTGGTGTCCGGTGCATTGTGGGGGTTGTTCGCAGTACTGACCAAGGCTGTGGTGGGACGCCTGGACCTCACGAGCTGGGAGGGTGTCGTGGAGCTGTTAAGCACCCCGGAGCTGTACGCCTGGGCGCTGGTCGCGGTTGCGGGCACGGCGATGCAGCAAGCGTCCTTCGGCGCCGGCCCGTTGACGGCATCGCTGCCGACGATGACGATCACCGAACCGATGGTGGCGGGCGTGCTCGGCGTAGTCGTACTCGGTGAGACGCTACGTCCCGGTGAGGCCGGCTGGGTCACCCTGATCGTCGCGATGGTGGTGATGGTCGCAGCGATCGTGGCGTTGGCCCGCGGCCAGGCCGCGACCCGTGCGGCCGGGGCCAAGCCAGGTGCGGTCGGTCGGCCCGCGATCACGGGGTGAGAGTTAGTTTGGTGGCGTGTTGAGCGCTATCGCCATCGTCCCGTCGGCGCCTGTGATGGTCCCCGAACTGGCTGCCTCGGCGGCCGCCGAGACCGCGGACCTGCTTGCCGCAGCGGTGTCCGCGGTGTCCGCGCTGCCGCCGCGGTGGATCGGCGTGGGCGTCGCCGCAGCTGACACCGTTGCCGGCGCGGATGCGGTCGGTACCTTTGCCGGCTACGGCGCCGAGGTTCGGGTCGGGTTGTCCGACGAAGCCATGGCGGCTGGCCGTTCCCCGGCGAAGTTGCCGCTGTGCGTCCTGATCACGGCGTGGCTGCGCGGCCTCGCGCGGTCCGGCGTCAGCGCGCAGGTACGCGCCTATCGCGCTGATCACGACCTGGAGGCCGCACTGGCCTGCGGCCGGCAACTGCGCGCGCAGATCGAGCGCTCCGACGATCCGGTCGGGGTGCTCGTCGTGGCTGATGGCGCCAACACCCTGAGCCGACCGGCCCCGGGGGGCTATGACCCGGATTCGGTTCCGGTTCAGGCGGCCCTGGACGACGCGCTCGCGGCCGGTGACGTGGCGGCCCTGACCCGGCTGCCAGAGGGCATCGTCGGTCGGATCGTCTACCAGGTACTGGCCGGGTTGGCTGAACCCGCGCCGCACTCGGCCGTGGAGCTCTATCGGGGTGCCCCTTACGGAGTCGGCTACTTCGTCGGGGTCTGGCATCCGTGAGGACCCCTCGCCCCCTGGCGATCGTCGGGCCGACCGGAACAGGTAAGTCACACCTGGCGCTGGCCGTCGCCGAGAAGCTCGGCGCCGAACTCGCCGTTGAGGTGGTGAACGCGGACGCGATGCAGCTCTACCGGGGCATGGACATCGGTACCGCGAAGCTGACGATGGAGCAACGGTGCGGCGTCCCCCACCATCAACTCGACGTCCTCGATATCGCCGAGACCGCGAGTGTCGCGCGCTACCAGCAGGCCGCCTCGGCTGCCATCGAGGCCATCGTCGCGCGTGGAGCGCTGCCGATCGTGGTGGGCGGGTCCATGCTCTACGTTCAGTCCCTGATCGACGAGTGGTCGTTTCCGGCCACCGACGCGGCGGTGCGGGCCAAATGGGAGGGACGCCTGGCCGAGGCCGGGGCGGCCGCCCTGCATCGGAAGCTGGACCGTGTGGATCCGGCGGCGGCTGAATCGATCCTTCCCAGTGACGGACGTCGCATCGTGCGGGCTCTTGAGGTGGTCGAGCTGACCGGGCAGCCGTTCGCGGCATCCGCGCCGCGTATCGGAGCGCCCCGCTGGAATACCTCGATTATCGGATTAGATTGGGAAACAACGGCTCTCGATAAGATGCTGGCTCATCGAACCGACAAGATGTTCTCCGATGGCTTGGTCGCAGAGGTCGTGTCGCTGCTCGGCCGGGGCTTGCGTAGCGGTGTCACCGCGTCGCGGGCGCTGGGGTATTCGCAGGTGATCGCCGAGTTGGAGGCTGGCGGTGACGGCTCGGCGGCACGTGAGCCGACGTACGCCGGTACCCGGCGGTACGTGCGCAGACAGCGATCGTGGTTTCGCCGGGACCACCGCATCGCCTGGCTCGACGGAGCGGCCTCCGGAAACGTCGACCGAGTACTACAGAGATGGCAGGACGTATCCTGAGGCGGTGATGTTCGCCAAGGGACACGGCACGGAGAACGACTTCGTACTGCTTGTCGACCTACCCGCCGCGCTCGATCTGAGGCCGGCGGCGGTCGCGGCGCTCTGCGATCGCAGGCGCGGGCTTGGCGCGGACGGACTGCTGCGCGTCACCGTCGCCGGCGCGGCCCGCGACGCGGGGGTGCTCGACGGCCTCCCCGAAGGCGTTACCGCCGATGACTGGTTCATGGATTACCGCAACGCCGACGGTTCGGTGGCGCAGATGTGTGGCAACGGGGTCAGGGTGTTCGCTCACTACCTGTGGGCGGCGGGCATGGAGCGCCGCCGCGAGTTCGTCGTCGGCTCGTTGGCCGGTCCGCGCCCGGTCGAGCTGCACGCCGCCGACACGTTACGGGCCGACGTCACCGTGGAAATGGGCAAGGCCAGTCGGGTCGGAAGTGGTTCGGCAGTGGTCGGTGGTCGCCGTTTCGGCGGCGTGTACGTCGACGTCGGCAACCCACACCTCGCCTGTGTGGAGGCCTCGCTGACCGATACGGAACTCGCCGCGCTGGACGTCGGCGCGCCCGTCACGTTTGACACCGTTCAATTCCCGGACGGCGTCAACGTCGAAGTGTTGACTGCGCCGCACGACGGCGCGGTGGCCATGCGGGTACATGAACGGGGAGTGGGCGAAACGCGTTCGTGCGGAACGGGGACCGTCGCTGCTGCCTACGCTGCCCTGCAGTACCTGGGGGCGTCAACCGGCGCGCTGCGGGTCCGTGTCCCGGGCGGGGAGGTTGCCGTCAGCATCACCGAAGCCGCCAGCTATCTGCGCGGCCCTTCGGTCCTGGTCGCCAACGGCGAACTGTCCGACCTGTGGTGGCAGGCACAGTGAAAGGCATAGAAAATCAGATGCACGAACGCACCCCGAAAGGGCAATATCTCCAGATATATGACTGAACCCAGCATTCCAAGCGTCGGCGAACTCGCCCTCGAAGACCGGGCGGCTTTGCGCCGAGTTGCCGGCCTCTCGACCGAGTTGGCCGACGTGTCCGAGGTCGAGTACCGCCAGCTGCGCCTCGAACGGGTGGTCTTGGTCGGTGTCTGGACAGACGGAAGCGCCGCCGATGCCGAGGCGAGCCTGGCTGAGCTGGCGGCTCTGGCCCAGACCGCCGGTTCTGAGGTGCTCGAGGGCCTGGTGCAGCGTCGGGACAAGCCCGATCCGTCGACGTACATCGGTTCGGGCAAGGCTCAGGAGTTGCGTGAGGTTGTCCTCGCCACCGGGGCGGACACCGTCATCTGCGACGGTGAGCTGAGCCCTGCCCAGCTCACCGCGTTGGAGAAAGCCGTCAAGGTCAAGGTCATCGACCGCACCGCGTTGATCCTCGACATCTTTGCCCAGCACGCCACCAGCCGGGAGGGCAAGGCGCAGGTGGCCTACGCCCAGATGGAGTACATGCTTCCGAGGTTGCGCGGCTGGGGCGAGTCGATGTCGCGACAGGGGGGCGGTGCGGGCGGCAGTGGCGGCGGGGTAGGCACGCGCGGTCCCGGTGAGACCAAGATTGAGACCGACCGACGTCGAATCCGCGAGCGAATGGCTAAGTTACGCAGAGAAATTCGTGGTATGAAACAGGTCCGCGACACCCAGCGCAGCCGCCGGGTCGGTAGCGACAAGCCGTCCGTGGCGATTGTTGGTTACACCAACGCGGGGAAGTCCAGCGTGCTCAACGCGCTGACCGGCGCCGGCGTGCTGGTCGAGAACGCGTTGTTCGCCACACTCGAGCCAACAACTCGCCGTGGCGAATTCGCGGATGGCCGGGAGTTCGTGCTGACCGATACGGTGGGGTTCGTTCGGCATCTGCCGACCCAGCTCGTCGAGGCATTTCGTTCCACCCTCGAGGAGGTCGCCGACGCCGATCTGTTGCTGCATGTCGTCGACGGTTCGGATGTCAACCCGCTGTCGCAGATCAGCGCGGTGCGGCACGTCGTCAATGAGGTAATCCATGGCGCCGATCCGACGGCGACATCGGATTCGGAGGGTGACCGCCAGATCGCGCCAGAACTACTGGTGGTCAACAAGATCGATGCAGCCGGGGGCTTGGCGCTGGCGCAGCTGCGGCGGGCGCTGCCCGATGCGGTGTTCGTGTCCGCCCGTACCGGTGCCGGCTTGCCTCGCCTACAGTCGCGACTGGCGGAGATGATCGTTCCCCGGGATGTGGTGATTGATGTCACAATCCCTTACAGCCGTGGCGATCTGGTCAGCCGAGTACACGCCGACGGTCGCGTCGATGCCTTGGAGCACAACGATTCTGGAACCAGGATCAAGGCGCGGGTGCCCGTTTCGCTGGCAAACGGACTGGGTGAGTTCGCAACCTTCTGACCGCGCTCGGTGCGGCCCATCGCCCCGGTGCGGTACCGTCATCGAGAACGTCGGCTGCGGACAGCTCTTCGCAATCTCTTGGAGTACATCCGCCCGAGTCTGATGGACAACGTCGACGACACATCACTCACCACGCAGATCACCTACTACGGCGAAACCGCCACTGTGTGCACACTCCCGCTGGACGGACTCCGTCGCGGTTGCCCGGGCACACGCTGCCCGAACAGGCTGGAAAGGCACACATGACCACGCAATCCTTCGCTGACCTTGGCGTGCCCGCGCCACTGGTGCGGGTGCTGACCGAGCACGGCATCACCCATCCGTTCCCCATCCAGTCGGCAACCCTGCCCGACGCCCTCGCCGGTAGCGACGTGCTCGGCCGTGGGAAGACCGGCAGCGGAAAAACGCTCGCGTTTTCCCTCCCGCTGGTGGCGACGTTGACCGGTCGCCGCAGCCAACCGTCGCGTCCGACCGGTCTGGTCCTGGCTCCCACCCGCGAGCTTGCCACCCAGATCACTGCCGTATTGCAACCTCTGGCCACCGCCTCGGGGCTGCGCGTCGCCACGATCTTCGGCGGCGTGTCGCAGAACAAGCAGGTCAGTGCACTCCGTTCCGGAGTCGACATCGTGGTGGCCTGCCCCGGCCGCCTCGAGGACCTGATGGGGCAGAAGCTGGTTCGTCTCGACGACGTGGCCACGACAGTCCTCGACGAGGCTGACCACATGGCCGATCTCGGTTTCCTGCCCGCCGTCACCCGCATCATGGCGGCGACCCCGGCCAAGGGCCAGCGGCTGTTGTTCTCCGCAACCCTGGACAATGGCGTCGACAAGCTCGTCCAGCGCTTCCTGCACAATCCGGTGCTGCACTCGGTGGACGACGTCGCCGCAGCGCCCGCCGCGATGACCCATCACGTGTTTCACGTCGGGGGAGCGCAACAGAAGAAGGATCTGGTGCTTCGATTGGCCTCTGGGATGGGGCGGCGGATTCTGTTCACGCGCACCAAACATCAAGCGCGAAAGCTCGCCAGGCAGCTGACCGAATCGGGCGTGCCGTCAGTGGATTTGCACGGCAACCTCTCCCAGCCGGCGCGTGACCGTAACCTCGCAGCGTTCACCGGCGGTACCGCCAGGGTGCTGGTGGCGACCGATATCGCCGCTCGTGGAGTGCATGTCGACGGCGTCGAACTCGTGGTGCACGTCGACCCGCCGATGGAGCACAAGGCCTACCTTCACCGCTCGGGACGTACCGCGCGCGCCGGCAGCGACGGTGACGTGGTCACCGTCGTGTTGCCCGAACAACGCAGGGATACTCAGCAACTGCTGCGCCGTGCGGGCATCACCGTGCGCCCTCAGGAAGTCACCGCAGAATCGGCGCCGGTGCATGCGCTGGTTGGCGAACTCGCACCGCGGCGCGCAGCGCCGAAAGTCGTCGCCCCGACGGCGAGAGCCGTCCAGCCCAGGCGTGACCGCGGTGTCGAGAACCGGCGCGGCGGCGCTGCCCGGGGTTCGCGAGGCAACCGGCGCCGCGGCACCCGCGGCTCCGGTGCTCGCGGGCACGCTCAATTCACGCCGTAGGGCTGCATCCTCACCGGCACCTGATCACTGGTGGCCGAGGGGTGCGCATCGTGATTGTTGGCTGTGCGGCCCAACACCCGCAGGCCCAACCATCCGGTTGGATGGGGTACGTTGGCACACAACAGCACCACATCATGGAAGGATCCGGAGATTCGATGGGCTCTGCAACGAAACCAGCGGCTACCGGGGCCATCGCGTACGAGCGGACCCTGTTCGAACCCGAGCACGAGCTATTCCGCGAGTCCTTCCGCGCCTTCCTGGATCGGGACGTCGCGCCGTTTCATGAGGAGTGGGAGCGGGACAAGATCGTCGATCGCGGCGTGTGGTTGGAGGCGGGCAAGCAGGGCTTTCTGGGCATGGCGGTGCCCGAGGAATACGGTGGTGGGGGCGTTTCGGACTTCCGTTACAACACCATTGTCACTGAAGAGGCGACTGCGGGCCGGTACAGCGGATTGGGTTTCAGCCTGCACAACGACGTTGTTGCGCCGTATCTGATCAGGCTGGGCACCGAAGAGCAGAAGCAGCGCTGGCTACCCAAGTTCTGCACAGGCGAACTGATCACCGCGATCGCCATGACCGAACCGGGTACCGGTAGCGACCTGCAGGGCATCAAGACGAGGGCGGTCAAGGACGGCGACCACTACATCCTCAATGGCTCCAAGACGTTCATCACCAACGGCATCCATTCCGACTTGGTCATCGTGGTGGCTCAGACCGACCCCGATAAAGGGGCGCTGGGGTTCTCGCTGATGGTGGTGGAGCGTGGCATGGCGGGGTTCGAGCGCGGTCGTCATCTCGACAAATTGGGACTGGACGCGCAGGACACCGCCGAGTTGTCGTTCACGGATGTCAAGGTGCCGGTCGAGAACGTGATCGGCGAAGAGGGACAGGGCTTCGTCTATCTGATGGAGAACCTGCCGCAGGAGCGGATCTCCATAGCCATCATGGCCGCCGCAGCGATGGAGGCGGTGCTGAAGGAGACCATCGAGTACGTCAAGGAGCGCAAGGCATTCGGAAAACCGATCGGCAGCTTCCAGAACAGCCGCTTCCTGCTGGCCGAATTGGCCACTGAGGCCACCGTGGTCCGCATGATGGTCGACGAATACGTCCGCTTGCACCTGGACGACAGTTTGACCGTCGAACAGGCCGCTATGGCCAAGTGGTATTCGACGGAAAAGCAGGTCCATCTGATCGACCGCTGCCTGCAATTACACGGCGGCTATGGGTATATGCGCGAGTATCCGGTGGCACGGGCCTATCTTGACGCCCGGGTACAGACCATATACGGGGGAACATCGGAGATCATGAAGGAGATCATCGGGCGGAGCCTGGGCGTATAAGCCGGGTCCCAATCTTTCTTTCCGTTCAATCGGCGCGGTTGCTTGGTAATTCGGGCCCACTGACGCAGAGTGAACGGACGCGGTACTTTCGGCAAGGCTTTCCGACCCTTCCTTTCGGTGGCAATACGAGGGAAATCGAGGATGATTGCCGAGGGAAACTTGTCGCCGACCGCGGGGAGGATTAATGATCCGGCAGCCAATGCTGCGAATGCGTCTGGCCGGTCGCGCGACCATTGGGCTGGTGGGAGTCGCCGTGGCGCTCCTGGTGGCGCCTATGGTGACCGCGTCGCCTGAGTCCGACGCCAGCGATGCGATCACCGCGGCCTGGGAAGCCAACGGTGGGGACGCAGGTCCGCTGGGGCCCAAGGCAGGGGATGTCTATCCCGCCGGCGCCGGTTTCGCGCAGAACTTCGCCTCGGGCACGATGTTCTTCACTCCCGACACCGGCGCACATTTCATGCAGGGCGCGATCCTGCAGAAGTATGAGTCGCTGGGCGGTCCCGCCGACAGCGATCTGGGTTTCCCGACCATCGACGAGGGGCCGGGCCGTGCAGCGGGCAGCCGCAATAGCACGTTTAGCGCCGCGGACAACCCGGTCATCTTCTGGACCCCGGACACCGGTGCAAGGGTAGTTCGAGGCGCGATCAACGCGGCATGGGACGAGTTGGGCGGATCATCCGGGGTGCTGGGCGTGCCCGCCGAGGATGCTACTCAGGACGGGGCCGTCATCTCGCAGAAATTCACCGACGGTGAGCTGTCCTATGACACCCGGACCGGGACGTTCACTTCGGTCCCGCCCGAGCTTGCCGATCAGCTGACGGACTTGGCGGTCCCCGGCGATCCGCTGTCAGCGATCGATGACGCTCGGCGGGCTGCCGGGGGGCGGCTGGGGCCGCTGGGTGCGGCGGTGGGCGAGCCGTACCCGATCGGTGCCGATGGACTGGCGCAGGATTTCGTCAACGGCAAGATCTTCTATAGTCCGGCAACAGGCGCCAATGTCGTAACCGGACAGGTGTTGGCCAAGTACGAGAGCGTCGGCGGCCCCGAGGGTGATCTCGGCTTCCCGATCACCAGCGAGGTGGACGGCGGAGTGGCACTGGCGAGCCGGATGAGCACGTTCGCTGCCGATGACAAACCGTTGATCTTCTGGACGCCTGACCACGGAGCCGTGATCGTCCGCGGCCCGATGAGAATCGCATGGGAAAAACTTGGCGGTGCTACCGGCGAGATCGGTGTGCCCAAGTCGGACCAGACCCAGAACGGCGAAGTCATCACGCAGACTTTCGGCGGCGGAAGTATCTCCTGGAACTCCGAGACCAAGAAGTTCAGCACCGAACCCGCCAAATTCGCTTCGCAGTTGGCCGGCCTGCAGGTGCCTGAACAGGAAGTGCCGCCTGCGCCGCCGGCGTCGGATCGCGACGACCGCGCGTGGTTCACGTGGACATGGTGGTGGCTGCTGGCCGTGGTGCCGGTCTTGCTGCTGGTGGGCTTGGTGGTCGTCGCCGCTATTCGCAACCGCCAGCGCGGTCGCGAGGATGACCTGTTTGGCCCGGACCTCGGCAGTCGGGTGGACGACGGTCGAGAATTCGAAGCGGGCCTGCCGATTGGGGACCAGCGCGATGAGCCCGGCCGGGAGGACGCCCTGTTCGGCGACCGCTACGCTCGTGAGGGACTCGAATCGTTGACTGCGGCCGGACCGGAGGGGCAGTCCGCCTCCGACGAGTTGTCCCCGGGGCCGCTGAGCTTTTGGGGCGCGCCGGTCGCACCGGCGTCATCGCACGAACCCGAGGACGAATTCAGGGAACTTGTTGCCCAGGGGGAGGACCCGGACGCCGTCGACACCACGCCGACGCGAATTCCGACGGCCGCAGAGCTCGCCGCGGCCGCTCCGATTGCCACGTACGAGGACGCGCCGTCGGAGGCGTTCGACCGGGAGTCGGCGTCTGACACCGGCCGCCACGCACGGATCGATGTGGACGAACCGACGCGCTCGGCGCCCGCGATGCGCCTGCCGCTTGACGATCCGTCCGAAATTCCTGAGGGCTATCCGATCAAGGCAGACACCAGGTCGGGCCGGTACTGGTTGCCTGGAAGCGTCGATTACGACCAGGCACCCGCCGAGATCTGGTTCGCCAGTGAGGAAATGGCCCGCATGAACGGCTTCCTCCTAGGCGACTAGCTGCCGCTCGCGTGTCAGATCTTGCGGATGACGGTGACTACTTTGCCGAGCACGGCGGCGTCGTTGCCGGGAATGGGATCGAATGCGGGATTATGCGGCATGAGCCAAACTTGACCACGCGTGCGCTTGAGCGTCTTCACGGTGGCCTCACCATCGATCATCGCCGCGACGATATCGCCGTTGTCGGCGACGCTCTGCTGCCTGACCACCACCCAGTCCCCGTCGCAGATCGCGGCGTCAACCATAGATTCACCAACCACCTTGAGCAGGAATAGCGAGCCCTCACCAACGAGTTCGCGGGGCAGTGGGAAAACGTCCTCGACAGCTTCCTCAGCCAGAATGGGTCCGCCGGCGGCAATCCGGCCGAGTACGGGGACGTAGGTCGGATCCGGCAACGCGTCGGAACCCGACACGTCGGTGGTCACGACGTGCGTGCCGCCATCACGGGAGTCGTGGGAGTCGTGGGACCCGCGGACGTCGACAGCGCGGGGGCGGTTCGGGTCGCGGCGGAGATAGCCCTTGCGCTCGAGAGTGCGTAGCTGGTGGGCAACCGATGAGGTCGAGGTCAGCCCTACCGCATCGCCGATCTCCCTGATGCTCGGCGGATACCCACGAGTCGTCACCGATGCGCGGATGACATCGAGGATCGTGCGTTGACGGTCGGTGAGGTCCGAATCGCGCCCACTCTGTGCGCCGGCGGTGTCGGTGCTGCCGCTGCTGTCATCGCTCATGGGTCCGAATGTAACCCGGACCGGCCCGATAATCAAACATGTGTTCGAGGCGAGTCGGCCTGCGGCGGGGTTCGACGTTCAATCCGGAAGCCGGTGCGGGCGGGTTGTCGGCGGCCTCGGCTAACGTCCGATTGATCGCAACGGTTCGATCACATGTTCTACTATTCGAACGCATGATCGAGTACTGTTCGAACATAGAAGCGAAACGCTCGGTATGGAAAGGGTAGGCAGATGACGATCCTCCACACTCGCGAGGCCTGGACCGAATTCGGGTGCGAGTCCCCACATGACGTGTGTGACACGGTCCAGGCACCTGTGGTCGCCGTGCCGCGGCGGCGGCCGGCTGCAAACTCGCGGAGACCCCGGTCGTCGCGGCCAGGCGGGGCGCCGCTGCGCTATCGCGGAACGGGCGTGCTGGTCTCGCGGGCATCGCATCGGCGGCCGGTCACACCTGCGACCACTGTGGCGTTGGCGCTGATCGCCGGCATGATCACCTTGTGGTTGGGGCTGGTCGCCCAGTTCGGAGGCATGGACGGTGGCCCGGTCCAGGTTCCCGCACGTCTTGCAGTAGTGCAGGTGCAGCCCGGTGAATCACTGCAGCAAGTCGCGGAACGGGTGGCGCCCGATGCGCCTGTCGGAGATGTCGTCGCGCGAATCCGCGACCTGAACGAACTCGAGTCGGCGGAGCTGAGCGCCGGACAGACACTCGTCGCTCCGGTCGGCTGACCTGCAGCAGGCAGTCTGCACATCCTGTTGGTCCACCTGTAAGGAGCGGCGACGTGAGGTACACGCCAAGAGGCCCGGGGCCGGGCCGCACGCGGGCCGCACAGGTACGCTCGAAGGCGTTCGAAGCAGGCTGCAGGTACGGCGAAGGAGCGGTGATGCA
Organism: Actinomycetes bacterium; assembly: GCA_022601135.1. Classification (GTDB taxonomy): domain Bacteria; phylum Actinomycetota; class Actinomycetes; order Mycobacteriales; family Mycobacteriaceae; genus Mycobacterium. Next base: position 66,794 of record JAHZJB010000160.1, read on the forward strand.
CTGTCCGTTCTGCCGTAATCCCGATTCCCGGGTGGTCGATTCCCGCGAGACCGACGAAGGACAGGCGATCCGTCGTCGCAGGTCATGCACAGACTGCGGGCGCCGATTCACCACTGTTGAGACAGCGGTGCTTGCGGTCGTCAAGCGCAGCGGCGTCACCGAGCCCTTCAGTCGGGAGAAGGTCATACAGGGCGTGCGCCGATCCTGTCAGGGCCGCCAGGTGGATGACGATGCGCTCAATCTACTGGCTCAGCAAGTCGAAGATGCGGTGCGAGTGACGGGTTCTGCCGAGGTGCCCAGTCATGACGTCGGCCTGGCGATCCTCGGGCCACTACGTGAGCTCGACGAGGTGGCTTACCTGAGGTTCGCCTCGGTCTACCGCTCGTTCTCATCGGCCGAGGATTTTGAGCGAGAGATCGCGGCGCTGCGGGCGCAGCGTGCAGAACCAATCCAGGGTGAGACCGTTTAGTCGATCTGACTGACTCCGTCGTCGGCGACCCGCCCGGCAATGCGCACCCAACCGTCGGGGCTCCAGACGGTCCTGATGACCGACCCCAGCCCCTGCACGATGGTCAGGTCGCGGCTGAGGTGTTCGGTCATCCGGACGGCTGCCGAGCCGGTCGCTTCGTCTTCGGCAACTCCCAAGGTTGGAGCGAACACCCGGGATCTGATTGTGCCTTCCGTTTCGTCCAGCCAGGTCCATAGGTAGTGCTCGGCGTCGTCGGGGTAGTCGTCGGGCTCGGCGGCCGACAACTCGTCGACCGTGGCGAGGAGATGGATCGAAAAGTCGGGCGCCCATTCGGCACGCGCGCTGACCGATGTGAGGTCGCCGGTGTAGCTCACTTGCACAATCCCGGCGGGCACCTGCAATGTTTTTACCGGTCGCTGCTGCCGCATGAGCCACCACGACGCGCCGACCGTCGGATGCCCGGCGAAGGGGATTTCTACTGTGGGCGTGTGGATATGGGCATGCGCGGTATGAGCTCCCGCATCGGGCAGGGTGACGAATATGGTCTCGCTATAGCCTAGTTCGCTGGCGATGCGCTGCCGGTCCGCCGGGTCCACGGTTGCTGCGTCCACCACGCCCAGCGGGTTGCCGAATCTGCCGTCCTCGTCGGTGAATACGCGCAGCACTGTCACGTCGATGGCCATGACTCGATGCTACGTGCTGCGCCCCTGTCGGGGTTAGGTTGCGCTGCGTTCGTCGGCGCCCATGGCGTCCAACACCGCGACCCGGGTGTCGAGCGAGCCCGAGATGGTGCCCTCGCTTATTCCTGCTCGCAGCAGCTGCCGAAGATACTCTTGATCGTGCGTGGCGGGTTCGGTGGACTCGATGAACCTCTGGACGTCTTCGACGAATCGGTCCGGGTCATCGTGGAACGGGAAGTGGCCGGATCCTTCGAAAATCTCCAGCTGCGAGCCGGGCATCGCGGAGTGCGCCATCTCGGCGTGACTCAGCGGGATGACTGAATCGCTGCTACCCCAAATCAGTTGCACAGGAACGGATTGCGTCAAATAGCATCGGTCGAGCATCGTCACCACTTGGCCGCGCCAGTCGACCACTGCCCGCAGCGTTCGTGCGAACGCAGCCGACGCGGTCGGTTCGGGCAGGTCCGCCAGGATGCGCAACATATCCGGGATGTCGCGGCCTATGCCGGTGCTTCCGAACAGCGCGCCGCCAACCCGCCCGATGACGTTCAACGCAGGCAGCACCAGCGGAAGTCGAAGCAGGGCCAGCGCCTCACTTCCCAGAGGTAATGCGGCGATCCGCAGCGCCACGTTCACCTCTTTGGTCACCCCACCTGCTCCGACAAGGATCATCCGGTCCACCAACTGCGGGAACTGGTAGGCGAACTGCATGGCCACCCCGCCACCGAGTGAATGACCGACCACGGTGACGCGGTCGATTTCCAGCACGCTGAGCAGATCGCGCATCCCGTTGGCGTAGGCGGCCACCGAGTAGTCGGCACGCGGCTTGTCGGACTTGCCGTGGCCGAGCAGGTCTGGCGCGATGACGGTGAACCGCTGCGCGAGCTTGGTCTGCACCGTGCTCCACGTCGTGGAGTTGTCACCGATGCCGTGGATCAGCAGGATGGCGGGGCCTGAGCCGGCGATCCGGAACGCCCGGCGGTAGCCGTGGATGGTTCGATACTGCAGGGACGGAGTGAGTTCCCGTACGGAGCGCAGGTTCGGCTTGCGTTCGGTCATTGCACAAACCCCATGATCATGGTCATGTCGCCCACTTCGTCGTTGGGTCCGATGGCAGCTCTGCGTTGGCTAGGGACTCTCGGTGGGATTATCCCCCTCTTTCCCGCCCTTTTCACCGGTCTGCTGGGCGAGGAAGCGCTCGAACTCGGCTCCGAGTTCATCCCCGCTGGGCAAATCCTCGTCACGCGCCAGGAGAGACCGGTTCTCCTGAGCGGCGACGAACGCATCGTACTGCCGCTCCAGAGCTTCCACCACCTGAGCGACTTCTGTGCTGGCGGCCACCTGCTCGTTTACCTTGCCGTGGACCTCGGCGGCCGCCTGGGCCAGCGCGGCGGTCGGGATCTGCAGCGAACCACTTCTGGCGACTTCGGACAGCAGCGTCTCCGCAGCCGACGGGTAGTCGGTCTGAGCCAGATAGTGCGGGATATGGGCGGTGTATCCGACCACCTCGTGACCATGTTGGGCCATGCGAAACTCCAGCAGATTGGACACACTGCCGGGAACCTGAACCTCTCCGACCCAGGGTTGGTGGTCGGCGATGAGCTCCTTGTCATTCGAATGGGCGGTCAGCGTCATCGGCCGGGTGTGCGGCACTGCCATCGGAATGGCGCCGAGGCCGATGATGCGCCGTACCCCCAGCCGCTCGGCCAACAGCCGCACCGCGGTGATGAAGCGTTCCCACCGTAGATCGGGCTCCAGGCCGGCGAGCAGCAGAAATGGTGTGCCGATGCTGTCGTGGAGCGCGTAGAGGTTCAGCTCGGGGGTGTCATAGTGGGTGAAGTGGTCGGTCTTGAACGTCATCAACGGTCGCCGCGACCGATAATCGAGTAGTTCGTCGATGGCGAACGAGGCCACCAGTTCGGTGTCGAGGGTGTTCTTGAGGTGCTCCACAGCCAGCCGGATCGCCCGGCCCGCATCTGAAAAGCCCTCAAGCGCATGGATCAGCACTGGGCCGCGCCCGTCTGCAGAGGAGAGCTGTGGGGCCGGGAACTCCAGTTCGTACATGCCGGTCTGCTCAGGTTGGTGTCGCTGACCAGCCTCTTCTGCGTTGTCAGCCATCCTTCGCCTCCTTTTCGCGGTAGACCCCACAGCGATGCCGTGCGTACCGTGAACCTCCAGTGTCCCGCATGGCGAACTTCGCGGCGGCGGTATGCCAGCCCGTCATCTATTTGTTCGAACGCGCACACACCGGTGCGGCATTCCGTGGGGCAGTTCGCCCAGCGCGCGGACATCCGGTGCCGGGTCCGTGGTCGGGTAGCGACTCAGGATCGGAATTGATGGAGCGCGCGCAACTTGTTCATCACGTCCAGGGCCGCCACCTTGTAGGCCTCGGAGAATGTCGGGTAATTGAATACCGCGTCGACAAGGTAGTCGGCCGTGCCATCACAACCCATCACGGCCTGACCGATGTGCACCATCTCGGTGGCGTTGGTGCCGAAGATGTGAACGCCGAGTAGGCGGAGATCCTCGGTCGAGACCAGCAGTTTGAGCATGCCGTAGGAGTCGCCCGCGATCTGTCCGCGCGCCAGCTCGCGGTAGCGCGACACCCCGACCTCATAGGGCACCGACGCCCTGGTCAGGTCCACCTCGGTGGCCCCGACGTAGGACACTTCGGGTATCGAATAGATGCCGATCGGTTGCAGCTCGGCCATGCCCTTGCAGGACTCTCCGAATGCGTGATAAGCAGCCAGCCTGCCTTGTTCCATGGAGGTCGCGGCGAGCGCCGGGAACCCGATGACATCACCGACAGAGTAGATGTGGTCGACCTTGGTCTGGTAGTTGTCGTCGACGAAGATCCGGCCGCGGCTGTCGGCCTCCAGACCGGCGTTCGCGAGGTCGAGGTGATCGGTCTGGCCCTGCCGGCCCGCCGAGTACATGACTGTTTCGGCGGGGATCTGCTTGCCGCTGGCCAACGTGGTGATCGTGCCTGCCGACCCGACGTCGACGGCGGTGACCTCCTCGCCGAACCGGAACGTAACGGCCAGGTCGCGCAGGTGGAACTTCAGCGCCTCGATGATTTCGGGGTCGCAGAACTCTAACATGTTGCCCCGCTTCTCGACGACGGTGACCTTGGTGCCCAGTGCGGCGAACATCGACGCGTACTCGATGCCGATGACGCCGGCGCCGACCACGACCATCGACCCGGGGATCGTCTTGAGGTCGAGAATGCCATCGGAGTCCAGTACCCGGTTCTCGTCGAACTCGACGCCGGCGGGCCGGGCCGGTTTGGTGCCGGTGGCTATGACGACGTGCCGGCCGCTGACGGTTACCCGTTCGGCGCGGTTGGGGTCGTCGACGTGGATGGTGTGCGCGTCGAGGAATCGGGCGTGACCCACGTAGAGTTCGATGCGATTGCGCATCAGCTGTGAGCGCACGACATCGATCTCCCGGCCTATGACGTGCTGTGTGCGCGCGAGCAGGTCGGCCGGGGTGATCCTCTCCTTGACGCGGTAGCTGGCACCGTAGAGTTCGCGCTGGCTCATACCCGTGAGGTAGACGACCGCCTCGCGCAGCGTCTTGGACGGAATGGTGCCGGTGTTGACGCACACCCCGCCGAGCATCCGCCCGCGCTCGATGACGGCGACGGACTTGCCGAGTTTGGCTGCGGCGATGGCCGCTTTCTGGCCGCCCGGGCCGGATCCGATGACGACGAGGTCGTATTCCTGCGTGGAACCCATAGCAATAAGGTGTACGCCGGTTTCCCGTGTCTCGCACGTGGATCGGCGGCATGTCCGGGTGAGCAGGTTTCGGGGGGTGGGCGGGATCGCTCTGGCCAGTGGCGGGAGATCTGGGGAATTTCATCCCCAATTGCGATTCCATCCACTGTTCGGGTCCGGGGGATACGCGTCGGCGGCTTCACGTCGGCTGCTGTTGCCAGGTTGGCGGTATGTCAACTCAACGTCGTCCCGATTTCATGCTCGACCGACCCGGCGTCCTGATCGCCGCGCTGCCTGCTGTCCTGGGCTTTGTGCCCGAACGATCGCTGGTGCTGGTGACAGCCGCCGGGGGAGAGATGGGTGCGGTGATGCGTGCCGATCTCGATGCCGATCTCCGACGCGAAGCGGGTGGCGACCCGTTGAATGACCTGGCGGAGCTGGCGGCGGCTTCGAGAGCTGAGATCGCGATCGCGGTGATCGTCGATGACGAGGGGGCCGGGTGCGCACTGTGCGCCGATGAGTATCGTGGCCTTGCCCGTGCGCTGGCCGTCACGCTCGCGAGGCAGGACGTGGAACTGGTCGCTGTGCACGTCGTCGACAAGATCGCGGTCGGCGGCCAGTGGTACTGCGCGGACGGATGCGGCGACACCGGTGTGGTCGAGGATCCGGCGGCATCGCCCATCGCGGCGGCTGCGGTGCTGGACGGCCGTCGGCTCTACACGCGGCGCTCGGAGCTCGTCGCGGTCGTCGCCCCTGTCGACCCTGAGCGCCGTGCCGCGCTGGGCCGGGCCATCGAACAGGCCGGAGCGGTCGCTCTCGAACGCCCGGATTCGCAGGCTCGCGGCGACGTCGAGCATGCGATGGCCTGCGCCGGGCAGATTGGCGGGGGGCGTCCGCTGGTCGACGGCCAGTTAGTCCGAGTGGCGGTGGCTTTGACAGATCCGCGGGTGCGCGACACCCTGTATGCGCTCGCGGTCGGCGATTACGCGGGACCCGCTGAAACATTGTGGGCCGACTTGGCCCGGCGCCTTCCGGAGCCTTGGCGAGTAGAAGCTCTTGTGTTGCTGGCCTTTTCGGCGTACGCGCGCGGGGATGGGCCACTGGCGGGCATTGCACTGGACGCAGCGCTCAGCGACACGCCCGCCCATCGCATGGCCGGAATGCTCGACACGGCACTGCAGTCGGGGATGCGTCCCGAACAGATCCGCGAGCTGGCCGGCACGGGCTACCGCCTTGCCGAACAGCTCGGTGTCCGGCTACCACCGAAGAAGAGGTTCGGTCGCCGGGCCGGGTAGTTCCTTCCGGTCAGACCTTCTCGACCTTGACGGCGTGGGCCATCTCGTGTGGCAGCTCAACCTGCTCGTGGCCCGGGATGACGATCATGACGCTGCCATGGTTGTTCACCTGGACTGTTACGCGTGCACTGGGCACAACGCCGGCGTCCCTGAGGCGGGCAATCAGATCGGCGTCGCCCTGTACGTGTTCCGTCAGCTGTCGCACGACCACCGCGACCGGCATGCCCACGGGCAGCTCGGTCAGCCGGACCAGGTTGACGGTCTCGTTGATCAGGCTTCCGTCGACACCAAGGTCGCGCAGGCCGGGAATCGGGTTCCCGAACGGGGAGGTGGTGGGGTTATCGAGGACTTTCACGAGGCGACGCTCGACATCCTCGCTCATGACGTGCTCCCAGCGGCACGCCTCGGCATGCACTTCTTCCCATGGAAGACCGATGACGTCCACCAGGAGCCGCTCAGCCAGGCGGTGCTTACGCATCACCGAGACAGCAAGAGAGCGGCCCTTCTCGGTCAACTCCAGGTGCCGGTCGCCGGCAACGTGCAACAGTCCATCTCGCTCCATCCGCGACACGGTCTGGCTCACGGTGGGTCCACTCTGATCCAGACGTTCGGCGATCCGGGCCCGCAGCGGGATGACGCCCTCCTCCTCGAGGTCGTAGATGGTTCGCAGGTACATCTCGGTGGTGTCGACAAGATCGTTCATTCGCACATCCTTCGTCAGGCCGGAGTCTACCGGTCGACCCGCCTGAACAGCGGTGCATCACAGCGAGGGGTCAAATCGAGCCCCCCTCACCAGAGTTGGCAGCAGAAAGCCCGCCGGGAACTGGCGGGCTTTCCGAGCTGTGGGGTCCTCAGCTGGCGTAGGAACGTAGTCGGTCGGCGCGTTCGCCGTTGCGCAGCTTTCCCATTACCTCGCGCTCGATCTGGCGCACGCGTTCGCGGGAGAGCCCGAACAGCTTGCCGATTTGGTCGAGAGTGCGGGGCTGGCCGTCGTCCAGACCGAACCGCAGGCGAATGACCTGTTGCTCACGTTCGTCAAGGGTGGCCAGGACATAGCGAATGTCGGTGTGTAGCAACTCCGAAATGACGGCATTCTCGGCCGACATCGCCTCAGAGTCTTCGATGAAGTCGCCCAGCGGCGCCTCTTCGTCACTGCCGACCGGCATATCCAGGCTCACCGGATCGCGGCTGTGTGAGAGCAGATCGGCGATCTTCTCGGCCGGGATGCCTGACTCCTCGGCGAGTTCCTCGTCGGTGGCGTCGCGACCCAGGCTCTGGTGCAGTTCCCGCTTGATCCGGGCAAGCTTGTTGACTTGCTCAACCAGATGGACGGGGAGCCGAATGGTCCGGCTCTGGTCAGCCATCCCGCGAGTGATGGCCTGCCGAATCCACCAGGTGGCGTACGTGGAGAACTTGAAACCCTTGGCGTAGTCGAACTTCTCCATTGCCCGGATCAGGCCCAGGTTGCCCTCCTGGATCAGGTCCAACAGCGGCATGCCGCGTCCGGTGTAGCGCTTGGCCAGCGACACCACCAGTCGCAGGTTTGCCTCGAGTAGATGCCGCCGCGCCGACTCACCGTCGCGGACAACAGTTGCGAGGTCGCGCTTGCGGTTTTCGCCGAGCCGCTTGCGGGTGTTGAGTAGATGCTGGGCGTAGAGCCCGGCCTCGATCCGCTTGGCGAGTTCCACCTCGTCGGCTGCGTTGAGCAGTGCCGTCTTGCCGATACCGTTCAAATACACGCGCACCAGGTCCGCGGCTGGGCTCTGGGCGTCGAGATTGTGGTCAACGCGAGTGCTGGTGGCATTTGCCATTGCGGCCTCCATGATTGGGTCGAACCTTCATGAGTTACAACGGCTCGGGCCGCCGAAGAGTTCCCATGCTTGCCTCGGTTCACACGCTCTGAGCTGCGGTTATCGCGGGTCGACCTGAGAATGTGCTGAGAAGTGAGTGAGCGGAGGCTCAGCGTGGAACATCGCCGGGCAGATCGCCCACGTCGTATGCCGAATCAACAGGGTGGTGCTGTGGGGACTTGAGGTCGCCACCTTCTATCGCAGGGCGCTCGGCGGTCGGGAATAGCGGAATGTGTCGCCTCGCCATGTAGCGTCGCGGTTCCTCAGCGCGCCTGGGGGGGCGGTCGTTGGCGATCAGCACAGCCATCCATGGCAGGGGAATCGACAGCACGATAATCGCCAGGGACAGAAGGCCATTGTGCCAGATTCCGTAGGCAACCGCGGCGAGGACCAGTGCCGGGACGCGGAAAGACATCAGCGTGAGGTACTTCCGTACCCGTTGGCGGTGCTGGTCTTCGTAGGCAGGGGCAGCCCCGGTGATCAGGACGGGGCGACCCTCGTCGTCGAAACTCAGCTCGCGGCCGTGTTTCATTCCTCCACTGTTCCACATCGGAGTCGGGTTCTGCCCGCGCCGTTTCTTACCGATGTATTGCGATGCAGAATGGAGTGATGCAAACGGACACGATCGAACGTACCGAGACCGACGAACGCGTCGATGATGGGACAGGTGACGACGCCCCCAAGGTCTTCCACTATGTGAAGAAGAACAAGATCGCCGAGAGCGCGGTCATGGGCACCCACGTCGTGGCGTTGTGCGGTGAAGTGTTCCCAGTGACACGCTCTGCCAAGCCAGGTTCGCCGGTGTGCCCGGACTGCAAGAGAATCTACGAGCAGCTCAAGAAGTAGCGCCGTCGTCCTGGCGGACCGCGGTGGGCCTGGCCGGCGGTGATCCGCTGCTGCCGTTGAGGGTTTCGGCCTTCAGCTCCAGCCACCCGCGGAAGCGTGTGGCGTGGGTGGCCGGGGCAGGCCACTCTTCCTGAATCGCGGCGTTCAACTCGGCGCCGAGCATGATCGCGAAACCGAGGAAGAATGCGAACAGCAGGAAGGCTATCGGTGTGGCCAGAGCACCGTAGGTGTAGCCCGTGCTGGTGATCCAGGTCAGGTAGACGCGCAGCGCCCACGTGGCGACCAGGAAGACCACTGCGGCCAGCACCGCGCCGAGCAGCAGCCGATGCGACGGTAGCGGCTTGGGCAGGGAAACCCGGTACAGCACGTTCACGGCCACGACCAGCGCCAGAAAGAGCACCGGGTAGTAGGCGAACTGCAGCACGTGATACCAGCTTTCCGGGATGAACTCGGCAGCCTTGCGTGGCCCCAGGGCAAGGAACGGTGCGGTTGCGATGGCGCCGACCAACGTCACCACGTACAGACCCAGCGAGAAGAACCGCTGCCGCACGGGGTGCCGCAACGGCGTCTGACCATGGGCCTCGGTCACTGAGTCGACGAACGCCGAAATGGCCGACGAACCTGCCCAGAGTGAAATCACGAATCCCAATGACACCACCTCGCCGCGGGCGCCCCTGACGATGTCGAGTACCGTCGGCTCGATGATCTCGGTGACCACGTTGGGGGAGAAGAACCGCCCGGCGGTGCTGACCAGCTGATCCTGGATCACCGGCAGGGTGTCCGGGCCGAAGAGCGGCGCGACGTAGGCCAAGCTGCCAAGCATTCCCAGCAGCAGCGGAGGAAGCGACAAAGCGCACCAGAATGCGGCCTGGGCGGACTCCGAGAAAATCGAGTCATCCCAACTCTTCGCCAGCGTCCTGCCGATGATGTGCCGAAAGTGATGGCGCGACGGTCTTGGTCGCCCTGGCGTCTGAACTAACTGGTCACTCATGACCAGTCCAGCATTACCGATTGGCGACTAAGGCTCCAACTGACTGACTTCGAGGACTGCCGCCAGTTCGACCAATTTCGCTTCGTGCTCGTTGGCGTGATGCTGGCAGAACAGCAGTTCGGCACCTGAGGGAAGCTTGGCCCGCACACGGGCCGCGGCGCCACAACGGTCGCAGCGGTCAGCCTTGGTCAATTCGGGACTGGTGAGCGTTGCGGTCATGGCACCTCCACAGGTGTAGCGACGTACATCTACTCTGTCAGACGCTTGGGCTTCCGGCGTTGTTCCCGGCGGGTTTGCGGGTGTGTCGTGATTGTCGGATGCCGATGCGGCAGCGATGGTGAGGGGCTGACGGTATGTGCGCGACCGAAGTTTCAGGGCCCCCGGTGCTCGTTCACTTGTGCACCGCGGTCCAGTGGCGGGCCGCCCGGAGCGCCGGGGAGGTCCGGCCCGACTCGCTGCGTGAGGTGGGCTTTGTCCATCTATCCAGGCCAGAACAGGTTCACCTGCCGGCCAACCGGCTGTATGCGGGCCGAACCGATTTGCTGATGTTGCGCATCGCGGCCGCACGCCTGCCCTTCCCGGTTCGCTGGGAGCCCGGAATCCCGGACGACCCTGAGGGCATGGTGTTCCCACATCTTTACGGGCCGCTGCCGTTGGCGACTGTGATAAGCGTCACCGCCTATCTGCCCGATCGCCTCGGCGTGTTCGCGCCGTGCACGGGCTGAAGTCAGCCCGGTCGCGACTTACGATCCGGCCTGACTGGATCGGGCCATTCCGCAATGCGGTGGGAACGATCGCCGTATGCTCCCCTTGCGCATGCGTAACAGAAAGATCACAAACCACATTGGTTACTCGGAGTTAGTGATGCAGAAGACGACACTGTTCGGCGCCGCCGCCTTGGCGCTCGGTTGTTTTTCTCTGCCGCCGAGCAGTCCTCCGGCAGTTGCCGTTCCGGGCGAATGTGTGACCACCACATTCGCTGGTTTCGGCGGCGGATTCTGTGACCAGGCGGCGGAAGCGGACGGCAGTTTCAGTCACTGTGAAACGGCGACCGCGTTCGGGCTCAGTCATCAACGGTGTTATCAGGCCTGCTTGGATGACGCCGGGCGTCCGTACGCCACCGACATGGATCTGACCACCCCCTGTGTGACGGCGCTGACGGCCACCCCGACACCAGCGTTGGCTCCAGCGCCGGCGGAACCCCCGGCACTGGCCCCGGGCGCCGGCCTGGCACCTGCAGAAGCTCCGGCAGCCCCGGCACCAGCTCCGGCAGCCCCGGCACCAGCCCCCGCGGCTCCAGCGCCGACGAACGCTCCGGCAGCTCCGGCGCCGGCCCCGGTAACGACGCCGGCACCGCCACCCGCATCGCCGCCAACGGCCACCAATTCGCCGTCGCCGCTCTAAGCCATCCCGATCGGGAGTGTCACTCAGTCCAGGTAGTCGCGCAGCACCTGGGAACGGCTGGGGTGCCGTAGTTTCGACATCGTCTTCGATTCGATCTGGCGAATGCGCTCGCGCGTCACCCCATAGACCTGGCCGATCTCGTCGAGCGTGCGTGGTTGTCCGTCGGTGAGCCCGAAGCGCAGACGGACGACCCCGGCTTCGCGCTCCGAAAGCGTCTCCAGCACTGACTGCAACTGATCCTGCAGTAGCGTGAACGACACGGCGTCGACCGCCACCACGGCTTCGCTGTCTTCGATGAAGTCGCCCAACTGGGAGTCGCCTTCGTCGCCGATAGTCTGATCCAGCGAGATGGGCTCGCGCGCGTATTGCTGGATTTCCAGAACCTTCTCCGGCGTGATGTCCATTTCCTTGGCGAGTTCTTCGGGCGTGGGCTCGCGGCCGAGGTCCTGGAGAAGTTCACGCTGAATTCGACCCAGCTTGTTGATCACCTCGACCATGTGCACCGGGATGCGGATCGTTCGGGCCTGGTCGGCCATCGCGCGGGTGATCGCCTGCCGGATCCACCATGTCGCGTAGGTGGAGAACTTGTAGCCTTTGGTGTAGTCGAACTTCTCGACTGCGCGGATCAGGCCCAGGTTGCCTTCCTGGATCAGATCCAGGAAGGCCATGCCGCGTCCGGTATAGCGCTTGGCCAGCGACACCACGAGCCGCAGGTTCGCCTCCAGCAGATGGTTCTTGGCCCGGTCGCCATCGCGACAGATCCACTGGTAGTCGCGGCGTTGCGCGGTGGTCAGCTTTTCGCCCCGCTCAGCGAACGCTGTCATCAACTGCGTGCAGTACAACCCCGCTTCGATGCGCTTGGCGAGTTCGACCTCTTCCTCGGCGTTGAGCAACGCGACCTTGCCGATCTGCTTGAGATAAGCGCGAACCGAGTCCGCCGAAGCCGTCAGTTCGGCGTCCTTACGCGCTTGCCTCAGGGCCTCGGACTCCTCCTCGTCCCAGACGAAATCGCCGGAGGCTTTGTCCTTCTCCGATGGCTCGGGGATCCCGTCATCGTGGGTATCGCTGCTCTTGGCCGCTTTGCCAGCCGCCTTGCGCGGCGCGGTCTTGCCCTTACCGCCGGTATCGGCAGCCGTTTTGCTGTCGGCCTCGTCGACGTCGATGTCGGCGAGATCCAGTTCGTCGGCGTCGACCTCGAGGTCTGCGTCGGGCTCGACGGCGGCGCCCGCGGGGTCGGCGGCATCGTCGTCGACCGGCTTAGCTGCGGACGCAGTGGCCTTCTTCGTGCGACTCCGCGAAGCCGATCCGCCGGCCACCTTCGCGGCCCGCGGCTTGGTCGCCTTCTTCGCGGTGCTCTTCGCGGCCTTCTTGGCGGGTGCCGACCCATTCGCCGACTTGGTCGACTTGCCTGCTGCCGCTTTCTTGGCCGGTGCCGCTTTCTTGGCGGGGGCCGCTTTCTTGGCCGCAGCGGCTCGCTTGGCGGGGGACTTGGTGGCGGTGCGCTTCACCGGCTCATCGGTTGCCGGGCTGGCCTTTGTCGCTGCCACGTACACCCTTTCGGTCGTGCGGTTTCGGAGCGCACACGTGCGTCACCGAAAAGTGTCGGCTGTGTCGAATGTCGGCGTCGATCTCACGGCGTCTGTTCGAGGTGGGATGCATCCGCCGCTACCCGTTAGGCGGCCGCCGTCGACCATTGTAACGACAGTGTGGGTCAGTTCTGCGCCTAGCGGCAAATTGACGTGCCGGGCGCGCCGGACGGCAAACGTTACTTGTGGGTAGCGGTGACGTCGCCGTCGGCAGCCATCGCCGCACCAACGATGCCGGCGGTGTTCTGCAGAGCGGCCGCGACCACCGGTGTGCGGTTCTTGAGTAGGGGCACCCACTTGTGTGCCTTACGGCTGATGCCCCCGCCGGCAATGAACAGGTTGGGCCAGATAGCGTTTTCGATGGCAACCAGAACTTTGGTCACCTCCTCGGTCCAGCGCGCATAGCTCCAATCCTCGCGATCTCGGACCGAACTCGCCGCCCGGTGTTCAGCCTCCTCGCCGTCAACCTCGAGATGACCGAATTCCGTGTTGGGCAGCAGTGCCCCATTGTGGATGACCGCTGAGCCGATCCCCGTTCCGAATGTCAACAGCACGATGACGCCGGATTTCTCCCGGCCCGCACCGAACCTCTCTTCGGCAAGTCCGGCGGCATCGGCGTCGTTGAGCACCGTCACGGGCTGTCCGCCCAGTGCCCCGCCCACGACCTCTTGGACGTTGGCGCCAATCCAGCCTTTCGTCGACGTTGGCGGCCGTGCGCACGATCCCGTCTGTCACCACGCCGGGGTAGGTCACCCCGAGCGGGCCCTCCCACTCGAAGTGTGCGACGACCTCGGAGACGGTCTTGGCGACCGCTTCGGGCGTGGCCGGCTGCGGGGTGGCCAGCTTGAACCGCTCCCCGATCAACAGTCCGGTGTCGAGGTCCACGATGCCGCCCTTGACGCCGCTACCACCGACGTCGATGCCGAAACCACGGCGCTGCTCCACGGTCCACACCCTATCGGCTCGTCACCTCTGATGTGTGCCAGTCCCACGTCCCGACCGGTCGTTGTGCCACCGAATGTGTTGCGATAGTGCGTGTGACTGGAAGCGACACCGATCCCGCGCTGCTTCGTTCGGTGGCAGAGCAGCTGGCGTCCGAGGCGGCAGCGTTCGTCAGGCGACGCCGTACCGAGGTTTTTGGCGCCGGTGCTGCCGGCACAATCGCAGAGCCGACCGCAGGGGCTGTTCCCGCGGTCAATCTCAAGAGCACCCCGACCGATCCCGTGACCGTGGTCGACACGGAAACCGAACGGTTGTTGCGGAACCGGCTCGCCGAGCTGCGCCCGGGAGAACGGATCCTCGGCGAGGAGGAGGGCGGACCGGTTGGCGGCGTGGACGGACAGCTCACCTGGGTACTCGACCCCATCGATGGCACGAAACCCTTCATCAAAAACTTACCTCACTACACGATCTCTCTCGCATTGATCGATAAAGGAGAACC
>JAHZJB010000161.1 GCA_022601135.1 Actinomycetes bacterium
ACCCACACAACCCCCACCAACGGTCCCACCCTGCCCCGGACCCACCGGCGACCACGCCGACTGGTGGTGGTACCAACCCTTCCAGCCCTACCAGCCCTTCCAGCCACAACCACCACCAACGACAAACTAAGTGCAGACTGCGCCCGTGGCGGCAGAGCCGACCAGCTTCGTGTACTTGGCCAGCACTCCCGTGGTGTAGCGCGGCGGCAGCGGCTCGAAACCCGCTTTTCGGGCTTCGAATTCGTCGGGGTCCACGAGTACGTCCAACGTGCCCCTGCCGACATCGAGCCGGATTCGGTCACCGTCGCGCAGCAGCGCGATCGGACCGCCGTCGACCGCTTCGGGCGCGATGTGGCCGACGCACAAGCCCGTGGTGCCGCCGGAGAACCGTCCGTCGGTCATCAGCAGCACATCCTTGCCCAGGCCCGCGCCCTTGATCGCACCGGTGATGGCCAGCATCTCTCGCATTCCCGGACCGCCCTTGGGGCCTTCGTATCGGATCACCACGACATCGCCCTGGGTGATCGTGCCGTCCTCGAGCGCGTCGAGCGCTGCCCGCTCGCGCTCGAAAATCCTTGCGGTGCCTTCGAACACGTCGGAGTCGAAACCCGCCGACTTCACCACCGCGCCCTCAGGAGCTAGTGAACCGTGCAGGATCGTGATGCCCCCGGTGGGGTGGATCGGGTTGTCCAGCGCTCGCAGCACCTTGCCGTCCGGGTCGGGCGGGGCGATGTGGGCCAGGTTCTCGGCCATGGTCTTACCCGTGACCGTCAGCACGTCGCCGTGCATCAGGCCGGCATCCAACAGCGCCTTCATCACCACCGGCACGCCGCCGATGTGGTCGACGTCGAACATCACGTGCGTGCCGAACGGTTTGACGTCGGCCAGGTGCGGGACCTTGGCTCCGATCCGGGTGAAATCCTCCAGCGTGAGCTTCACGTTCGCTTCGTAGGCGATTGCCAGCAGGTGCAGCACCGCGTTGGTGGAGCCCCCGAAGGCCATCACCACCGCGATCGCGTTCTCGAATGCCTCCCTGGTCAGGATGTCGCGGGCGGTGATCCCGCGGCGGAGCAGGTCGACCACCGCCATGCCGCTCTTGCGGGCGAAGCCATCGCGACGGCGGTCGGTGGCGGGTGGGGCGGCAGAGCCGGGCAGGGACATGCCGAGCGCCTCGGCGGCCGAGGCCATCGTGTTGGCGGTGTACATGCCGCCACAGGCTCCCTCGCCCGGACAGATAGCCCGCTCGATGGCGTCGACGTCTGCTCTGGGCATCAGCCCGCGCGCGCACGCGCCGACGGCCTCAAAGGCGTCGATGATCGTCACGTCCTTCTCGGTGCCGTCGGACAGCTTGGCCCGGCCGGGCAGTATCGATCCCGCGTAGAGGAACACGCTGGCGAGATCTAGCCGGGCGGCGGCCATCAGCATGCCGGGCAGCGACTTGTCGCAACCGGCGAGCAGTACCGAGCCGTCGAGACGTTCGGCCTGCATGACGGTCTCGACGCTGTCGGCGATGACCTCGCGCGAGACCAACGAGAAATGCATCCCCTCATGGCCCATCGAGATGCCGTCGGACACCGAGATGGTGCCGAATTCCATGGGATAGCCGCCCGCCTCGAACACGCCCTCCTTGACGGCCTTGGCGAGGCGGTCCAGCGACAGGTTGCACGGGGTGATCTCATTCCACGACGACGCGACGCCGATCTGCGATTTCGCGAAGTCGTCATCTCCCATACCCACGGCGCGCAACATCCCACGGGCGGCGGTCTTCTCAAGGCCGTCGGTGACGTCACGGCTGCGCGGCTTGATGTCAGGGCTGGAGGGCATGTGGCACAGTATGCCCCGGGGCGTTTCCCCGGTCCAACCACCATCGATACCCCCGCGGGGTACTAGTAGGCTGGGTCCATGAGCCCTATCCCTCCACGCATGACCGGCGCTCTCGTCGCCGTGATTGCGGCCCTGACCCTCGCGGGCTGCAGCACCACCCCGGCCGACCCCGCGCAGGGCGGCCGGGTTGCCGGCGGAATACCCGAGACTCCGGTGATCACCGGAGAGCCCGCGGGCCACAACGCCGACGATGTTTCGTTTGCCGCCAACGTCATTGCCCACAGCCGGCAGGCCATCGAGCTGACCGAGCTGGTATCCGAGCGCTCCACCAACCCCGAACTGGCTGCGCTGGCGAGCAAGATCGCGGCGGAGCAACAGCCCGAGATCAACATCATGAACGTCTTCCTCGTCCAGTGGAGAGAGAACCCTGAGCTCAGTGCCGACCCGGGCGCAGCGGAAGGTCCGGCCCAGCACGGCCAGGCCCCCGCGGGGATGGTTGACGGCGAAACCATGGAGAAGTTGAAGTCGCTGCGCGGCAGCGAATTCGACACACTCTGGCTGAAATCGATGATCGGCCACACAGAGGGAGCCTTGGAGATGGCCAACGCTGAGATCGCCAACGGCGCGAACGTCGATGCGGTCGCAATGGCCCAGTCGATGGCCGCGACGCAGGAAGCCGAAATCGAACGACTGAAGCAGATACTGGAAGGCAGCGAGCGATGAGTGCGAAGCACACTGTCGACGGACCCGAGGTTGTGCCGGACGCGCATGACGGCGCCGCCCACGGTTACTCGCCGCACAAAGAGGATTACGCCAAGCGGCTGCGCCGTATCGAGGGGCAGGTCCGCGGAATCGCCAAGATGATCGATGAGGACAAGTACTGCATCGACGTCCTCACGCAGATCAGTGCGGTCAACAGCGCACTGCAATCGGTCGCACTCGGGTTGCTGGACGAGCACCTCGGCCACTGCGTCACCGGCGCCGTCGCGGCGGGCGGCTCCGAGGCGGACGCCAAGCTCGCCGAGGCATCGGCGGCCATCGCTCGCCTGGTCCGATCCTGAAACACGGTGGATGACCCCGACGGAAACGTGCGCTATCTCTCAGCATGCCCAAGTAACGTCTGGCCGCGCCGGCCCGATAAAAATGCAGCTCAGCGCCCCAACCAGGGCGTAGGGGTAATACTCGACAGAGCCGATGGGCGTCGGCCTGTGCCACACTGGGTTTAATCGCTGAACTGGAGGTATACGCATGCTGCAGCGAAATAGACGTCGGCTGATCGCCACGTTCCTGGCGGCGACCGTCGTTGCAGGACTGACCCTGACCGCGCCCTCGGCGCTGGCGCAACCCGACGTGGCACCGCCTCCGGCGCCCGTCGACCCGTTCGGCTTTCCGCCGCCGCCCGCCCCCGCCCCGGCGGCGTCGCAGCCGGTCGATCCGCTGGCCGTGATCCCGGGGCAGCCGATGCCGATTCCAGAGGGCACACCGGGTGGGCAGAATCCGAACCCGTTCGTCGGATAGCCCCCGTTCGTGCCGCCGTCGTTCAACCCCGTCAACGGGTCGATCGTCGGCGCCGCCAAGCCGATCTACATCAATTTCCAGCGTCCGATCGCCAACCGGCAGATGGCCCAGGACGCGGTTCACATCACGTCGAATCCACCGGTACCCGGGCGCTTCTATTGGGTCACCGACACCCAGCTGCGCTGGCGGCCCCAGGACTTCTGGCCAGCCGGCACGGTCGTCCACATCGACGCCGCCGGCACCAAATCGAGTTTCACGGTCCCCGAGCAACTCGTCGCGACGATCGACAACTCGACCCTTGAGATGGAGATCATGCGCAATGGCGTGTTGGAGGAGACCTTCCCGGTCTCGCTGGGGAAGAAGGGCTACGAGACCAAGAACGGCACCTACTACGTGCTCGAGAAGTTCGCCGACATAGTGATGGACTCGTCCACCTATGGCGTACCGATCACCGACGCCGAGGGTTACAAGATCAAGGTCCAGGATGCGGTGCGGATCGACAACAGCGGCGTCTTCGTGCACAGCGCACCGTGGTCGGTCGGTGCCCAGGGAAACAGCAATGTCAGCCACGGGTGCATCAACCTCAGCCCGGCGAACGCGCAGTGGTTCTTCGACAACTTCGGCAGTGGCGATGCGGTCGTCATCAAGAACTCGACCGGCGGCTGGTACACCCAGCCCGACGGGGCGTCAGACTGGCAGATGTTCTGACCGGGTAGGACGGTCCCGGCGGGTGGCGGGCGCGGCGTGTCACGATGAGTGCAGGCCGACGGCCGTCCCGGGCCGTCGGCACTCAACCTAGGGTGGGCCCATGCCCGGTGGCGACAAAGCGGTGGCACGCACCGTCGCGGTGATCGCGCTGTTGCTCCTGGCCGTCGTCGCGCTGCGCGGCCATTTTCCAGGGGCCGAACCACCTCCCGCGCCTCGTGAACCGGAGTCTGCCGACCCGGGCAGTATCGTCCCCACCGTCGTCATGCTCAGCGTGTCGATCCTCGTCATCGCGATTGCGATCGTCTTCCAGACCCGCCGTCGGCGAACGCCGGGCCCCGGCGAGCTGCCCTACGATGACGGCGTCGGGCGAATCAAGGTGCCGTGGCGGTTGGTGCTGATCGCGGCGGGCGTTCTGCTGGCGTGGATGCTGGCGGTTCTGCTCCTGATGAGGTGGGGGTCCGGGCTGGATGTCGACCCGGCATCCGTAACGGATCCCGAAGCCACCGATCCACCCGACGGGGCGTACGCCGAACCGGCGCCACCGCCGGCGCCGGCCGAGAACCGCGATGTATTCGGCATCCTCGGGGCAGTCACCATCATGTTGTTCCTTCTCTCGATCGCCGGGGCGATGATCGGGCGCAGGCGCGCCGAGGCTGCCGCCCCGGTGTCCTTCGGGGTGGGCGCGCCAGCCGTGGATGCCTCCGAGGACGTCCCGGGCCTCGCGAGGGCGACAGAACTCGGACTGGCCGAGATCGGCGACCCGAGTCGCGATCCTCGCGAAGCAATCATCGCCTGCTACGCGGCGATGGAAAGGGAACTGGGGAAATCGCCGGGTACCACCCCGCAGGATTCCGATACACCTGCCGAGGTGCTGGCCCGAGCCGTTGAACTGCGTGCCTTGCGGGCCGACAGTGCGGCTGAATTGGTCGAGCTGTTCGAAGAGGCGCGCTTCAGCTCGCACGTGATGAACGAGGACCACCGCGCTGACGCGGTGCGGGCGTTGCGCGTCGTACAGCGCGAATTGCAGGGTGCCCGATGATTAACGTGGGACTGGCCGCGGTGGGTCTGGTCGCGGTGGTGCAGCTGCTCGCCATTATCGCGCTCGACTGGCATCTCGTCGTGGGGGCGACGGGTGTTGCGGTCGCGGGTGTGCTGGTCGCCGTGTGGTGGCGGCTAGCTCATCGCGCCGCCGAAGCCACCGACGACGCCGAGGCCGGGGATGCCGGTGCGTCCCTGCGCCGCTGGCTGGATCGGACCGAGATGTTGATCGCTTGGTCGGAGTCGTCGCGCTCGGACTGGGACCGACGCCTGCGTCCGATGCTGGCAAGACAGTTCGAGCTTGCGGCTGGGCAGCGGAAAGCCAAGGACCCGAAGGCGTTTGACGCCACCGGCCGCATGTTGTTCGGCGACCAACTGTGGCAGTGGGTGGATCCGGAGAACATCTCGCGGGCCGGCGGCCGCGAGCCCGGGCCCGGTCGTGAAACGCTCAACGACATTCTGCAACGGCTGGAGAAACTGTGACCGACGATCTTGAGCCGGCGGCTACCACCGCGCTGTGTGAATCGGTGCTGGACGAGATCGGCCGGGTGGTGGTGGGTAAGCGCCCGGCGCTCAACTCGATCCTGATCACGGTGCTCGCTCGCGGTCACGCTCTCATCGAGGACCTACCGGGCCTCGGGAAGACGCTCATCGCAAAGTCTTTCGCCGCCGCACTCGGGCTGGAGTTCACCCGCGTACAGTTCACCCCGGACCTGCTGCCCGCCGACCTGCTCGGTTCAACGATCTACGATATGCAGTCGGGCCAGTTCGCATTCCGCCGCGGTCCCATCTTCACCAATCTGTTGCTCGGCGACGAGATCAACAGGACGCCGCCCAAGACACAGGCCGCGTTGCTGGAGGCGATGGCCGAACAGCAGGTCAGCATAGATGGGGTGACGCACCGGCTACCCGAGCCCTTCCTGGTGCTGGCGACGGACAACCCGATCGAGTACGAGGGCACCTATCCTTTGCCCGAGGCGCAATTGGATCGATTCGCGATGAGGCTGGAACTGAAGTACCTGTCCGAGCAGGAAGAGGCCACGATGTTGCGCCGCCGCCTGGACCGCGGATCAGTGCGGCCGAACGTGCAGCAGGTGGTCAGTGCGCAGGACCTGCTGGCCATGCAGGAATCGGTGGAAAAGGTGACGGTCCACGATGACGTACTGCAGTACGTGGTTTCGATCGCCGCGGCGAGCAGGCAGCATCCGCAGGTCGCCGTCGGCGCCAGCCCGCGCGCCGAACTCGATCTGGTGCAACTGGCGCGCGCGCGTGCGTTACTGCTCAGCCGCGACTATGTCATCCCCGAGGATGTCAAGGCGCTTGCGATCCCCACGATGGCGCACCGCATCAGCCTGCGACCCGAGATGTGGGTCCGCCGGGTGCAGGGTTCCGATGTCGTAGATGAACTGCTGCGGCGGCTGCCCGTGCCCCGGGCCCGGGGTGCCGGGTGACCATTACCGGCACCGATAACGTCGGCGAACCTGCCCGCGTGGTCGTCGAGTTGCGTTGGCGCGCATCCCCGCTGACCCGCTCGCTCGCAACCTGTACGAGCGTGGCGATAGCCTGTGCCCTGCTCACCGCCAGATGGGAGATCATCGCGTTCGCGGCACCCTTGCTCGGGGTGCTGTGTTCCATCGGCTGGCAGCGACCTCTACCGACCGTTCACGTGCAGGGCAAGCCCGGACTGCAGCGGTGTTTCGAGTCCGAGCAGGTTCAGGTGAGCGTGTCGGCGGAGGCAGACGACGGTGCGGCGGTCGAGTTGGATTGTTCGGTGTTGTCCGGAATGGACCTCGAGGTCGTCCGGGCGGATGCACGGGGCCGAACCGTCGCCGTACAGGCGACGCGCTGGGGCCGCTACCCGGTCCGGGCCTTGGTGCGAGCGCCCGGCCGCGGCGGCCTCCTCGAGGGCACCGCAACAGTGGACGCCGCCGAGGTGTGTGTGTTTCCGGTGGCTCCGCCACAGTCCACGGAAATCCCTCGCACCGACCTGCTCGACCGACTGGGCATCCACCTGACCCGGCATTGCGGCCCGGGCGTCGAGTACGCCAGAATCCGCCCGTATATCCCGGGTGACCAGTTGCGAACCGTGAACTGGCCGGTCAGCGCGCGACGCGGCACGCTTCACGTCACCGAACGTCTGACCGACCGGGCCGCTGAGGTGGTGGTTCTGATCGACACCTATCCGCAGCCACCGGGGCCGGCAACGGTGGCCAGCGATCGGACAGCCCGCGGCGCGGCCCAAGTAGTGCAGAGCGCGCTGCGCAACGGCGATCGGGCCGGATTGGTGACACTCGGTAGCCGCAACACCCGCTGGCTGGGCACCGACATCGGACAGCGGCAGTTCTACCGGATACTCGACACGATTCTAGGCTCGGCCGACACCTTCGAGAGCGGGACGGGCACGCTCGCACCCCGGCCCGCGGTGCCGGCGGGTGCGATCATCGTGGGGTTCTCGACCATGCTCGAGACCGAGTTCGCTATGGCGCTGATCGACCTGCGCAAGCGCGGCCATGCCGTGTTCGCGGTGGATGTGTTGGACGGTAGCCCGCTGGAAGGCGAGCAGGACGTGCTGGTCAACCGCATGTGGGCCTTGGAACGCTCGTTCATGTACCGCGACATGGCGACTGTCGGTGTTGACGTCGTGGCTTGGCCGGAGGGAGTCACGCTTGACCAAGCGATGTCCCTGATACCCGATCGTCGGGCGGAGGCACGGAGGTGACAGGGA
>JAHZJB010000162.1 GCA_022601135.1 Actinomycetes bacterium
ACAACAATCGCCGCCACCCGCACAGCGGGCAATCAGCGACGAATCACACAGAGATCAGAAATGACGACCCGCCCCAGGCGCACCGGGCCGGACCACCTAGCCGAAATCGGCGGTCCCCGCAGCCGAACCCAGGTGCCGGCAGCCACCATGACGACCGCGATCGCGATAGCGGCCAGTGCGACAATCACCCGCAGCGGGTTCATACTGCGGACAGCGGCCACTACACCGTCGATACCCGGGTGGACAACCCCGCGCAACGCACCGACATGCGGATGGTCAGCAACGAGCTGCCTCGCGACTACACCCACCCCGAGATACTCCGCCGGGGTGACCGGCTCGCCGTGGGTGTGACCATGACCATCACCGTGGCCGTGGCCGTGGGCGTGGTTGTTGTGAAGTGCCCCAGCGGGGTGCACACCGTGACCGTGTGCGCCAACGACATTACTGAGAGCCGGTAGAGCGGCCACGACGACAGCCAGCAACGCAATCAGCGGCGCACCTATCAATATCCAGCGCCGAACATCAACAGCGCGGGCACTGACAGCCCAAGCACTGCGGTGACCACGCGTCGACACGGCCGTCACCGTAACACGACAACGACTAAGAGCCTGTTCGCAGACTGTTGTGTCCATTGTGACGGATGGGAGTGATGTGACAATGACTGCTTGCCGCGTCAGGGTGTGAGCCGGGGCATCGGATCCAGGAAAGTTAGTTGCGCCGCGGCGCGGCGCTCCACGCCCCCCACTGGGACATCCCGATGGGAAGTGTCAGTTCTCAAGTGATCTGTCGTAGTCCGATGCCCTGAGCAGGGGTTCGCCATCGAGGGGCCTTGCCCCCATGTAGTGGACACGGGATTTGTGGTTAGGCGGCTTCGTGCAGCGTAGCGGTTGCCAGGGTCCTTTCGTAGGTGGCGGGGCTGGAATGACGGCAGTGGGAGTGCCGTCGTTTGGTGTTGTAGCGGGCCAGCCATCGGAAGACCTCGCGGCGGCAACTCGCCGCGTCCGGCCAGCAGGTACGGTCTTGCAGGACCTCGCGTTTGAGGGTGGCGTTGAACGAATTCAGCGAGCGCGTTGTCGGCACTTGAGCCGACACCACCCATCGACTGGGTAACTCCAAGATCTTTACAGAGTTTCGCGAAATCCTTTGAGGTGTACTGACTCCCGTGATCTGCATGGAACACAGCGCCGGCCAGGCTGCCGCGCAACGCGGCAGCGGCTTTGAGTGCGTCCTCGACGAGTTCGGTGCGCATGTGCTCGGCGATCGCCCACCCCGCCACCCGCCGTGAGCAGCAGTCGATCACCGTGGCCAGGTACAGGTGGCCGCCGCTGGCCAACGGCAAGTAGGTGATGTCCCCGACATAGCGGGTATTGATCTGCGTGGCGGTGAAATCCCGCTTGAGCAGGTCGGGGACCTTCTGGTCGGCCGGATCAGCCACGGTGGTCTTGACCCGGCGGCGGCGCCGATAACCGGCGATCCCGTTGGTACGCATCACCCGCGCCACCCGCTTATGGTTGACCCGCTCCCCGTCGGGCACACCGTCGTTGAGCTCGGCGGTGATCCGCGGCGCCCCATAGGTGTTGTCCTGGTCGTGCACCACCCGGATCCGCTCGGCCAACGCCTCATCAGCGGCCTCACGCGCCGCGCGGCCCTCAGCACCAGCCAGCCACGCGTAGAACGACGAACGCGCGACCTCTACGACCGCACACAGCCACTTCACCTCGAAGGCGTGCAGGTGGTCGGCGACGAACTGGAAGCGGCTCACCAGTTCGTCTCCCCGGCGAAATATTTCGCCGCCGACCGCAGAATGTCCCGCTCGGTGGACAACCGAGCCTCTGTGGCGCGTAACGCCTTGTTCTCGGCTCGCAACCGGGCCAACTCCTGCTCGGGAGTCTCTGAACCCGGGCGCGTTACGGCCGCCGAGGCCGACCGACGATGCCGGATCGGCACCCCGGCCGCCTTGCACCACCCCGACAGTGTCGCCTCACTGACACCGAGCTCGGCAGCGATCACCGTGATCGTCGCGCCCTCGGTGTCCCGATACAGCGCGACCGCGTCACGCTTGAACTCCTCTGGATAGTTTTTCCTTGCCATGGCGTTGGATCATCTCGCTTCCCCCAGGAACATCCTGGGATTGAGCGTGTCCACTACATGGGGTCAAGTCCCGACGCAGAGAGAAGCCTTACCCATGGGATTCAATTCCTTTGAAACTACGAGAGTGTCAGCAAATTGTAGGGGCATCGCGACTGTCTATACGTAGGCGTGCCTTAGCAATTCGGTTGAGGGTCTGTCACACTTCGGCCACAGGGACGACGCACCGTCGCCGTGCTGCCCGTAGACACGCGGCGGTCTGTATCGGTTCCGAACGGGTCACGATGACAGCGCCATCTGCACAGCTCTGGGACTCGCGGTCGGCTGTCCTCGATAACACATCAGCAACCTACTAATGGTCCGTCTCAGTTTTGGTGGTCCGTCTCAGTTTTGTTTCACCGCATGTTGGAGTTTGGTGCGTGTGCGCTGGACTTTGGCCAGGATGGATTCGGCGGTGATGGTCCAGACGTAGGGCGTGGGATAGGCGTTGAGGAACTTGATGAACTCTGTGTGGCGGTGCCGGGGAAGGCATTGGCCGATCACCGTGCCGGTCAGCACGTCCAGGGCTGCTGTGCGGGCCGAGGCTGCTATCAGCGTGCGCCCTGGCTGAAGGGATGGCCGTTCGGGCACAGCTATGGCGGTGTCGGTTTCTCATAGCCTCGCGCAGTGCGCCGCAGATCGCGGGCGCCAGGTTCGTACCGTTTCGTGGCCGAACGACATGTACGACCCGACCGGCCGGCAGGCAGCCCGGTGTCAGTCTTGGTGCTAGCCGCACCCGTGATCGTCGTGCGCATGAGTTGTCGCGACGAGGGGAAGGTTCGTTTTGGTGGCTGAGGGCGGCGTCGACCGCCCGGGGCCGCAACAGGAGTCGTCCACGGGGGGCGCCGTATCGATGTCGATGGCGTGAGTCGTTGTGCGCGGTGCCGTCGCTGTCACGCCGGGAAGGGCGGTGATGCGGGCGGCGCGGATGGCGTTGAGGATGACGAACACTTCGGCGGTTTCGTGGATCAGGACTACGGTGGCTAGGCCCAGGACGCCGAAGGCGGCTAGCGGTATCAGGACGGCGATGATGGCCAGTGAGAACACGATGTTCTGCACCATGATTCGGCGGGCGTGCCGCGAGTGGGCCAAGATCTGGGGTAGGTGGCGAAGGTCTTCACCCATCAGGGCAACGTCGGCGGTTTCAATGGCGACGTCGGTGCCCATGGCGCCCATGGCGATGCCGATGTCGGCGGTGGCCAGCGCGGGGGCATCGTTGATCCCGTCCCCGACCATGGCGATGGGCCGGCCTTGCGCAATGGTTCGGAGTAGAAATGCTTTGTCCTCGGGCAGCAGCTCGGGGTGCACGGTGGTGATGCCGGCTTCGGCGGCCACAGCCTGCGCGGTGCGGGTGTTGTCGCCGGTGAGCATCGCCACCGAAATCCCCAGTCGCGTTAACAAACTGACGGCCTCGGCCGCTTCGGGGCGCAGTTCATCGCGCACCGCGATGGCGGCGACCGGCACGTCGTCGCGGGCGAGCACCACCACCGTGGCGCCGGCGGCCTGCAACCGCTCCACCTCAGCGGCGAGTGGTCCAGGGGCAACCCAGGACGGTTTTCCCAGACGCAGCCGGTGGCCGTCGAGGTCACCATGCAGACCGTGGCCAGGCACTGCGGTCACGTCGCTCGCGGCCGGTGCGTTGTCGCCGGCGGCAGTCAGGACCGCTTGGGCTAGTGGGTGTTCGCTGCGCGCCTCCAGGGCCGCGGCCCACCGCAAGGCGTCGGCGTCGCTGAGGTCGTCGGTGGTCATCACCTCGACGACACGGGGCTGGTTGCGGGTCAAGGTGCCGGTCTTGTCCAGGGCGACGACGGTGATGCGGCCGAGTTCTTCGACCGCTGCGCCACCCTTGATCAGGGCGCCGTGGCGGCTGGCGGCTCCGATGGCCGCGACCACCGTCAACGGGACCGCGATCGCCAGGGCGCACGGTGAGGCGGCCACCAGCACCACCAGTGCCCGTTCCAGCCACAGCATCGGGTTCCCGAGCACCGCACCTACCGCGGCGATGCCCGCGGCCAACGCCATGATCGCCGGTACCAGCGGACGGGCGATCCGATCCGCCAGTCGTTGGCCGGCGCCCTTGCGTTCCTGGGCTTGCTCGACGATGTGCACGATCCGCGCCAGGGAGCTGTCGGCGGCCAGGGCGGTGACCTCGACCTCGATCGCTCCGCCGCCGTTGATGGCACCGGCGAACACGGCGCTGCCGGGCCCGGCCTCGACGGGCACCGATTCGCCGGTGATCGCCGACAGGTCCAGGCTCGTGCGACCGGTTTGGATGGTGCCATCGGTGGCGGCGCGTTCACCGGGACGGATCACCATGACGTCACCGATAACGAGATCACCAGGAGCAACGGTGATTTCACTGCCATTCCGCACCACTGAGGCTTTCGGCGGCACCAGCGACAACAGGGAGCGTAGCCCGCGGCGGGTGCGGCTGACGGCGTAGTGCTCCAGGCCTTCGGCGATCGAGAACAAGATGCCCAGCAGGGCGGCCTCGGCGAACTGGCCCAAAGCGACTGCTCCGATCGCGGCAATCGTCATCAACGTGCCGACCCCGATACGGCCATGCCGCAGGTTGCGGACCGCATCGGGCACGAACGTGATCGCGCCGGCAGCTACCGCAGCCAGCTCGACGGCTTCCGCGACACCCTCGTAGCCGACCCGCCCGACGATCCAGCTCACCGCCAGCAACACCGCAGCCAGTGCCGCGAACTGCAATTCTCGAACCTGCCAGAGCTTCTCGGGACCCGCTTCGGATTCGGCGGCACCCTGCGGCCCGCAGCATGCATCAGACACGATCGGGCTCCTTCCCAGCAGCCGCATCAACGCCGTTCAGCACGGCCGCCGTCAACTGGTGACCGCGCTCGGTCAGCTGGTACATGACCAACTTGCCCTGACGCCGCGAGGACACCAGCGACGCGTTCTTGAGCTGGCGCAGATGGTGCGACACCAAACCCTGCGACAGTCCGACCACCCAGGCCATGTCGCAAACGCACAACTCGTCGCCGGCTGCGAGTGCGGCCGCAATGGACAACCGGGTCGCATCACCCAAGCCGCGCGCCGCAGCGGCGGCGGCTTGGATGGTGGCGCTGTCGGGCACCGTGGCGCGGATGGATTCCGCGTGGGGCAGGTCCAAGCAGAGGAGATCGCAGGTATCCACCGATTTGCTCATATTTATATACTAAAGTACATCGATATGAACAGGAAAGGGATCAGGCGATCCCGACCGACACAGATCCTGACCAACACCGGGACGGGTCCGACATCTGCAGTGCTACCGCGCGACCTCCAGTTGCTGCCAGCTATTCGGAACGGGCTGCGTGGGCGTGTCGTTCCGCATGGAACGGGTCACCGCTGGGTGCCGTCGCTCACGGCGACAACTGAGCAGCGATGTAGCCTGAACGGGCATGGGCGCCATCAAGCCGACGGTCGCTGGGCCAGTGATCGTCCGATGCGCGGAACGAAGCGTCCGACGCGGCTGACGTAATCGCGGTAGCGCTCGCTGTGCGTGCGA
>JAHZJB010000163.1 GCA_022601135.1 Actinomycetes bacterium
AGGGGATACAAACGACGCACCACACCGATTGCCACGTTGCCGACAACCCTGCCGATCCCGGGCAGTCGGATATCAGTTGCGAGAAATCACGCACCTGAAAGCTGCCCAAGTGGGTACTGACGCTCTGGCAGCAGGGAATTTATTAACCTGGTTCCAATTACCCCGATATATGTCAAGGGCGTCGAAGCGGAACGGAGATGCGACAAATGTCGCAGGTGAACTGGAGTTCGCTGTGCCGTCCGCGCGGGTGAGAAAAAGGACGCCACCGAAACCCATACACGTGTAAAATAAATGTCATTCAGTAGTTTGCTTTGCTCGACGAGGCCATGCGCAGTCGGATTGCCCAGACTTCGGAAAGCCAAGGAGGGGTGATGAGCATTTCCACAAACACACTGTGCTTTTCATCCAAAGCCCGAGACCCAGGCCCCCGATGGTGCGGCGGCCACAGGGTTCTACCGCTGGCGATGACGCTCAACGAGGAGTGAAAGGGCATGAATAGAAAAGGTGTAGCAGTAGTGGCAGGTGCTGTACTCGCGTTAGCCGGTGCATTCGTGCCAATGTCGGCGGATGCGTCACCGGACCCCAACAACTGCGATGATCCACTGGTTCGTTGCTCGCCAAAAGCGGAGCCACAAAAAAAGAGCCCCGGGTTGGGTGTCGGCACCGGCTATTACGAAGGCTTGGGCGAGAACGCGTTCGGCTTAGGGCCTGGCTACGGTGGGTGGTGAAGCGCCACGCCCTCATGGCCCGAGCAGAGATACCGGCTGCGAATGGGCATGGTGGGCGTACGGCACGCTCGCAACAATGCACAGCGACACGGCGATGCGGTTGCTCACTATAGAGTTTCACACATGCGACTCTTCCGTTCGATAGCAGCGGCACTGTTGGCCTTCACACTCCTCGCGGGCTGCGGCTCCAACTCAGACACCAGTGGCTCGGGTACATCCGAGCGCGCTACCGCCACGACAGACGCGCAGCCAGAAGAATCCCCTGACTCGTCAAA
Organism: Actinomycetes bacterium; assembly: GCA_022601135.1. Lineage (GTDB taxonomy): Bacteria > Actinomycetota > Actinomycetes > Mycobacteriales > Mycobacteriaceae > Mycobacterium. The sequence goes on from JAHZJB010000163.1 coordinate 1,004, forward strand.
ACCACCGGCCGGGGTTGACTTCGAAGTGCTCCCCGCCGAAGGTGGCGACTCGGTGTTCGCTTCGTTCGACGTCTCCGAGAACGACGTCGCCACAGGTTCGGCGCGCAGTACCGCCCAGGAAGAGACCGTCACCATCCTCATGTATGCCCGGGGCGCCTATCCCGACGCCGGAAGGGTTTTCGTCATGGGGTGGCTCCCCCCCGCCGAGGGGAGCGACGAGGATCGGCAGGTGCTCGACGCAGAATATGAGCGTGAAACGCTAGAGAAGATCAACTTCGACCAGATTGACCCGGCACAGATCTGGGACATGCGCGACGACGGCACGGTGCATCCCGAACTGCAGTAGCCGCGTCGACGGCCCTACCCGGCGGCGTTGAACACAGCATTGAGGCCTGAGATGTCCAGCGAAGACAGCGATCAACTGCTCGACCGCCGCATCGCTGAAATATGCTCCGTCGACCCGCAATTCGCCGCGGCCCGCCCGAGTCCGGCCGTCGCCACCGCGATCGAGCTAGCCGAGTCATCTCTGCCGGCGGTTATCCAGACAGCGCTGACCGGCTACGCGGAGCGCCCGGCGCTCGGTCAGCGCGAGGTCACATTCGTCACCGACCCGCGTAGCGGCCGGACTTCGCTGGAGCTGCTTCCGGAGTTCACCACCATCACCTACCGCGAACTGTGGGACCGCGCGAGCGCGGCGGCGACCGCGTTGACCGACTCTTCGGTGTGCGCCGGCGACCACGTCGCCACCATCGGCTTCACCAGTGTCGACTACACAACTCTCGATCTGGCCCTCGCACTCATCGGGGCGGTATCGGTTCCCCTGCAATCAGGTGTGGCGACCGCCCAGTTGCAGCCCATCGTCGCCGAAACCGAGCCGGCCGTCATCGCTGCCAGTACCGAATACCTATCCGAGGCCGTCGAGCTGATTCTGAAATGTCACATGCCTTCGCGCCTCGTCGTCATCGACTATCACCAGCAGGCCGACGATCACAGCGAGGCACTCGAGAACGCCCGTGCGCTTCTTGCGGACACCGCTGTCGTCGTCGAGACACTGAGCGATCTGGTGGAACGCGGACAGAATATGCCGCTCGCACCGGTGGCCGTACCCGGCGACGACGATCCGCTGTCGTTGCTGGTCTACACCTCCGGCAGCACCGGTACACCGAAGGGCGCGATGTATCTGCAGAGCAGGGTCGCCTCGATGTGGAACAGATCGAGCGGGGGCTGGTTCGGGACCAGTCCGGCGTCGATCACCCTCAACATCATGCCGATGAGCCACGTCATGGGCCGTGCGATCCTTTACGGCACGCTCGGCAACGGCGGCACGGCCTATTTCGGGGCGAAGAGCGATCTTTCCCTGTTCCTCGACGACCTCGCGTTGGTGCACCCCACCGAGTTGAGCTACGTGCCGAGAATCTGGGAGATGTTGTTCAGCGAGTTCCAGCGCGAGGTCAACACCCGGCTGGCGCATAACCCCAACGGCACCCCGCAGGCCACGATCGAGTCCGAGGTGATGGACGAACACCGTCGGCGGCTTCTGGGCGGCCGATGTGTGCTCGCTCTGACGGCCTCCGCTCCCATTTCTGCCGAACTGAAGACCTGGATCGAGTGCCTGCTCGAGGTAAAGCCGGTTGACTCGCTCGGCTGCACGGAGGCAGGTGTCATCTGGTTCGACGGCAAGGTACAGCGTCAATGGGTGACCGACTACAAGCTGACAGACGTCCCGGAACTGGGGTATTTCGGCACCGATCAGCCTTATCCGCGAGGTGAATTGCTGGTCAAGACGGCCGATGTGTTTCCCGGCTACTACCGGCGCCCCGAGGTGACCGCGGACGCGTTCGATGCAGACGGCTACTACCGAACGGGCGACGTCGTGGCCGAGGTAGGGCCAGACCTGCTTCGCTACGTCGATCGCCGCAACAACGTCCTCAAGCTGGCCCAAGGGGAGTTCGTCACCGTAGCGAAGCTGGAGTCGGTGTTCGGCGACAGCCCAACGATTCGGCAGATCTACGTTTACGGCAACAGCACTCGCCCCTACCTGCTGGCGGTGGTGGTGCCCACCCGGGAGATGCTGGACGAGCATTCCTTGGCGGAGCTAAAGCCGTTGATCGCTGAAGCGCTGCGCAATTCGGCGAAAGACGCCGAACTGCAGTCCTACGAGGTTCCACGCGACTTCCTGATCGAGCCCGAACCGTTCAGCATCGACAACGGTCTGCTCACCGGCATCCGCAAGTTCGCCCGACCGAAGCTGAAACAGCGCTACGGCGAGCGACTGGAACAGCTGTACACCGAACTGGCCGAGGGCCGATCCGAGGCACTCGACGAGCTACGCCGAAACGGTGCCGACCGGCCGGTACTTCACACGGTGCGCCGCGCGGCGTCCGCACTGCTGGGCGGGTCGGGCGCTGATCCCGCACCCGGGGCCCATTTCACCGATCTGGGTGGCGACTCGTTGTCTGCGTTGACATTCGCCAATCTGCTAAACGAGATCTTCGGCGTCGACGTTTCGGTCGGCGTTATCGTCAGCCCCACGTGCGACCTGCGATCCCTTGCCGACTACATCGAAGGCGAGCGCGCATCCGCGGCCAAGCGCCCTACCTTTGCCAGCATCCACGGTCAGAATTCCGAGCAAGTGCATGCGCGAGACCTCACCCTGGAAAAGTTCCTCGGCACAACGATGCTCGCGACCGCGAAGTCGTTGCCCGGTCCAAGCCCCGAAGTGCGTTCCGTCCTGTTGACCGGGGCGACAGGCTTCCTCGGCCGCTATTTGGCGCTGGAATGGCTGGAACGCATGGAAAGCGTCGGCGGCACCTTGATCTGCCTGGTGCGTGGACGATCCGCCGAGGAGGCGCGCCGCCGGCTCGATGCAACCTTCGACAGTGGCGATCCCCAACTGTTGAGCCACTACCGGAATCTGGCCGTTGACCATTTGGAAGTTATCGCAGGCGACAAGGCAGAACGCAATCTTGGCCTGGAACCCCAGACCTGGCAGCGGTTGGCCGACACCGTTGACCTGATCATCGATCCTGCCGCACTGGTGAATCATGTTCTGCCCTACAGTCAGCTGTTCGGTCCCAATGTGCTGGGTACTGCGGAACTGATCCGGATAGCACTCACCACAAAGATCAAACCTTTCGTCTATCTGTCCACCATCGCTGTGGGCGAACAGGTTTCACCCGGTGAGTTCACCGAGTTCGCCGATATCCGGGCGGCCAGTCCGGCTCGCACCATCGATGGCAGCTATGCCAACGGATACGGAAACAGCAAGTGGGCCGGCGAAGTGCTGCTACGCGAGGCCAACGATCTGTGCGGCATGCCGGTCGCGGTGTTCCGTTGCGACATGATCCTGGCTGATACCACCTACCGGGGACAGCTCAACGTTCCGGACATGTTCACCCGGATGATGCTCAGCCTGGTGGCCAGCGGGATCGCTCCGGGGTCGTTCTACCCACTCGATCCCGACGGCAACCGACAGCGCGCACACTACGACGGGCTACCGGTCGAGTTCATCGCCGAGGCGGTCTCCGCTCTGGGCCTCGCGACCGCGGACGGATTCGCGACCTATCACGTGATGAACCCCCACGACGACGGCATCAGCCTCGACGTGTTCGTCGATTGGCTCGGCGACGCCGGATATGCAATCACTCGCATCCCCGATTACCACGAATGGGTGCAACGCTTCGAGACGACCCTGCGTGCGCTGCCGGAGAAGCAACGTCAGGCATCGCTTTTACCGTTGCTGCACAACTACCGAGAACCGGCCATGGCGGTTCGAGGTTCCGTCGCACCGACCGACCGGTTTCGCTCCGCGGTGCAGGACGCGAAGATCGGCCCGGTAAACGACATCCCCCACATTTCGCCCAGCGTGATCGTCAAATACATCACCGACTTGCAGCTGCTCGGGCTGCTCTGAACCACTCAAGACCCCACGCTTCAGATATCCGCCAGATGCCGCGGAAGGCAAGGGAGAAGCCTGGTTCACGGCCGGTTCTTGGCGCTCTCTCAGGTCACACTTAACAAACTCGCGCACTATCAGAGTCAGCGCCTGAGAGAGCGCCCGTCGGAGCCGGAGATCTCCGCGCGGACGTGTTGAATGGAGGCGGTCGGGTCACCCCCCCCGGCCTGGCCGCCTCCAAACACACCCCCCGGGACCCTCTGGCGAATCCCATGGTCTATCAGCCAGCCGACACTTCGTGGGCGCACTGATGATCTGAATCATCGCGGCCACGCTAGATGCGAAGACCGGGTTGGGGTTGCGGCAATCCCGGCGCCGCCAGAAGCGCGACAGCCACAGTCAGCGGACCGAGGACAAACAGTCCCACACAGAAGAACTGAACCCCGTTGAGGTACCTGTTGGTCGCGATGATTCCGGCGGTGACCGCACATGCGAACCACCAGAGCGCAATCGCGATGGACACGAAGATTTCCATAACGTCGATGATCCCCCCGGCACCATCTCGCAATCGCGAGGGGGCTGCCGGCTCCGCTAGCGCAGGTGCGGGGTCAGTGGATAACCTCAGTCCGCTGGCCGGAAGGAAAACCAATGTCCCGCCCTTTAACCCATCCTGGAATCACCGTCGCCGTCGACGGATCGCCAGCATCAAAGCTCGCGGTGAACTGGGCCGCTCAGGACGCCGCTATGCGACGAACCCCGCTGAGAGTGGTCCATGTGCTACCCGTGGACATGACCGTCCCAGGGACCTCGCTGCCGATGGATTACCTGAGCTGGCAGGAAGACAAGGGCCGGGAGGTGCTCGACGACGCGCTCCGGATCGTCGAGCAGGTCACCAAGGCCGACCCGATCGATGCGACCGCCGAGCTGGTGACCGGCCCGCCGGTACCGACGCTGGTCGACCTGTCCACCGGAGCGCAGATGATCGTGGCTGGCAGCAGGGGCCTGGGCCCACTGAACCGCTTGCTGCTCGGCTCGGTCAGCTTCGGGCTGGTCCACCATGCGCACTGCCCGGTTGCGATTATCCGGGGGGACGACGACGACCCGCCGCTGCCACAGCCGTCGCAGGCGCCGGTGGTGGTCGGTATCGATGGCTCACCCGCGTCGGAGTCGGCGATCGCGATCGCCTTCGACGAAGCATCCTTTCGTGGGGTGGAACTGATCGCCCTGCATGCCTGCAGTGACGTGTCGGCGCTGCAGTCCAACGTTCCGGACTGGCCGGCAGTTCGGTCGGAGCTGGCAGAACTGCTGTCTGAGCGGTTGTCGGGATGGCAGGAACGTTACCCAGACGTCTCGGTGAACCGCATCGTGGTCTTCAATCGACCGGCTCCGGAGCTCATGGAGCAGTCTGAGTCCGCACAGTTGGTCGTCGTCGGCAGTCGCGGCCGCGGGGGTTTCACCGGGATGCTGCTCGGTTCGGTCAGCGCGGCGGTGGCCCACGCCGCGTCCGCACCTGTGATCGTTGCCCGGCACCCCTGATTCTGATGCCGCGGACCCATCGGCGGCAGACGTCCCGGTGCGACTATTTTCGGCGCAGCCGGTACCACGTACCGTTGATGGTGAGGTGACGTTTCATCCGTTGAACGACAAACGGTTTTGCCTCGACGTTTTCGATGACGAAGCTGCTTCCGAATAGACCGGGCATGTCGATGCCCTTCATCCTGATGCCTTCCCACATGATCAACGGCGCACCCGATTTCATTACGGCGGCGACTTCGGCAACGTAGGACCGTTTGTCTTCATTGCCGAGCGTATGAAAGCAGCCGTAGTCGAGGACGAGGTCAAACTGGCCGGACAGGCCCGACTCCCGCAGCTTGGTCACGTCCGCCTCGAGGAACGTCGCCCCCGAAATACCCTTGGCCGCCTCGCGTGCCCGCCGGATCGCCGTGGCGGAGAAATCTACCCCGGTCGCATCCCATCCGTGTTGCGCGAGATAGCGGACGTTAGGGCTGCTGCCACAGCCGAGGTCTAGTGCCCGCCCGGCAGGCATCGCCTGCTCGCCCTCGATCACCGCGCGCAACTCGGGCTGGATCGGGGCATCCCAGACGGGGCGGCCTAGGCGGAACAATCCCTCAAATACGTGCCGGCGCCAGGACATCGGTGGGCTCCTTCGTTAACTGAACTGGTCTGGGGTTCTGCGTTCGACCTTATAGACGGCCAGTGCCGCGATCACCGGCGAACCAGCCGCGTTACCTGGGCCCTCACTTCCGATTCCGGCCACGAAAAGCCTGTTGCATGCCGTAACGCACCCGTGTCGAAGTAGTGATCTGTCTATTAGGTCTCTCTCAGCTTCGCGTCGTAACTTGGGTTCCAGCAAGATCACAACCCCCCGATAAGCTCGGCCCGCCACCAACCCCCCCACCGGTGGCGGGCCGATATCGTGTTTGCCGGCCGGTGGCACTTGCCACCGGACCGCTCCGAAGGTCTCTCATGCACGTCGGCGCATACTCCCGGCGGCCGTTGATCGACAAGGCTTACGCTCGGGACATGATCGAACGCCTGTACCTCGTCTGGAACGCGGAGTTGAGCTTGATGGGCGGACTCACCTACGTCGCCAACCGGGTACGGGGAATAGAGGAGTGCGCGCTCTGCGAACTCACCTACGACGGACTGTCCGAGAAAGCCGACTTCAAGCGGTGCAAGCGGGATATCGGCTTGCCGTTCGACGGCGTGTACCGCAACCGGTTGGACTCCGCGCAGGCCGCCGTCGCCGGCGATGAATTTCCGTGCGTTCTGGCCAAGACGCCCACCGGTCTCGTGAAGCTTCTCGGCCGCACCGAAATCGAGAGCTGCGCAGGGGATCTGGACCGCTTCGCCGATCTGCTTCGCGAGGCGATCGATCGCAACGGCAACTCATCAACAGCGTGAACACCGTTGACAGCCGTGCCCGTCGATCTCGCCCGCACCCGCTGGACAACACCGCGACGGCCGTGTTCAGTTGTCCGATGGCACGCCGTACGCTCGCCGGCATCCTGTGGCTGGCGCTGCTCGCCTGGGCATCGGGCATCCTTTGGTTTTCGTCGCTCGCGCCGGAGCAGTTGCCCGACGCGGCGTTCGTCCTCTCCGACAAGGTCAACCATTTCGTCGCTTTTGCGATCGGCGGGTGGCTTGCGGCCAGCGCGTTCCACGTAACCCGTCCACGGGCAACGATCGCCAGCCGGATCGTCCTGGCCGTCATCGTCGTCGCGGCGTTCGGGGCGCTCGATGAGACGCTGCAGGCATTCACCCCGGGCCGAACAGGGCGCGACATCCACGACTGGATAGCGGACTTTCTGGGGGCAGTCGCCGGCGCGCTGTTGATCCTGGCGCCCCAGGCCCGCCTCTCACGACGAGCCCAGCCGCGCCGCCCGCAGTGACCGAACTGGTGAAAGCCACCCCCGCTCGGCTTGACGAGCTGGCCGAGATCGCCGCACGCACCTTCCCGTTGGCCTGTCCGCCGTCGGCCCCTGCGCAGGACGTCGCGGCGTTCATCGCCGAGAACCTGTCCCCCGGTCGCTTCGGCGAATACCTCGACGACCCCGATCGCGTTGTCCTCACCGCGATCGAGGGCGGCCAGATCATCGGCTACGCCATGATGATCCGCGGCGTGCCCGACAACCCCGACGTCGAGCGCGCAGTCGTCGTGCGCCCGGCTGTGGAACTGTCGAAGATGTACGTCCTGCCCGAGGCGCACGGTTCCGGCGTCGCCGCGGCGCTGATGACGGCCGCGCTGCACCGGGCGGGCACGCTCGAGGCGGCCTGTGTGTGGCTGGGCGTGAACCAACAGAACCAGCGCGCACAGCGCTTCTACGCCAAACACGGCTTCGCGGTCGCCGGTACCAGGACCTTTCGCCTGGGCACCCATATCGAGCAGGACTACGTGATGGTGCGCCCGGCCTGACCCGCTGCGGTCAGCGCCAGTAGTCGCGAGGTCGCCCGCAGATACTTCTTGCGGAATCCGCCCGCAAGCATCTCGTCGCTGAACAGGGTGTCCACCGCGGCCCCCGAAGCCACTACCGGGATGCCGGCGTCGTAAAGCCGATCGGTCAGCGAAACCAACCGCAGCGCGACGCTCTGGTCGTCGATAGGGTGCGCACCGGTGATGAACACCGAGGTAACCCCTTCGATCAACGTCAGGTAGCGCGAGGGATGCATCGTTGCCAGGTGCGCACACAGTGCGTCGAAGTCGTCCAGCGTCGCGCCGGGAACCCCGCCCGCGAGTTCGGCG
>JAHZJB010000013.1 GCA_022601135.1 Actinomycetes bacterium
CTCCGGTGTTGGTACCGCTGCCGCCATTGCCGCCATTGCCGCCATTGCCGCCGGGGCCGTCTGCGCCGCCGTCACCGCCTTGACCGGCGAGACCGCCATCGGCCTGGCCAGTCCCGCTGTTGAATGCGTCGCCGGCATTGCCGCCATTGCCGCCGTTACCGCCGTAGCGGCCGCCATTGCCGCCGTTACCGCCGCCGCCGCCCACGGCTTGTGTGTCAGCGTTCTGGTCAATATCACCACCGTCACCGCCGTGACCGCCGTCACCGCCGGTACCGTTGGCCCCGTCGGTGCCGTCGAAGGGGATCACGACGGCGATGGCGCCCGTGCCGCCAGTACCGCCGGTTCCGCCGTTACCGCCGTCACCGCCGCCACCGCCGGGCCCACCGTTCTCGTCGTCGGGGCCGGCGGCAACACCGTTGCCGCCTTTACCGCCGTCAGCGCCGTTACCGCCGGAGCCGCCGTCACCGCCTTTACCGAACCCCAAGTTGCCGTCACCGCCATCGCCGCCGTTGCCGCCCCAGCCGCCAGCAACGCCGGCCTCGCCGGCATCGCCGGGATCTGTACCGTTGGCGCCGTCGGTCCCGGCAACGCCGTTACCGCCGTCGCCGCCAGCGCCGCCATTACTGAACCCCCACGACAAGAACCAGGCGTCGCCGCCGTCGCCGCCACCGCCGCCGTCGCCGCCCGCGGTGACCGCGTTCGCAACGTTTCCGCCGTTTCCGCCGTTACCGATGATGTACCCGCCGTTACCGCCGTCGCCGCCGGCACCGTCTTGGGCGCCGCCAACGACGCCGTCACCGCCGTTTCCGCCATTGCCGAAGAACATCGCGTTTCCGCCGTTGCCACCGTTGTAGCCGTCACCGCCATTGCCCACAAACCCGCCGTTGCCGCCGTTGCATGCGGTAGTTCCGGTGCAGGACGCGGCGTCATAGCTGAAACCGTTACCCCAGATGAGTCCGCCATTGGGGTCCTCGGCGGTGCCGTTGCCGAACAGTTTGATTCCGGCTGTTGCGCCCGCGGTGGCTGCCGAGCCCAGGCCGCCTCCGGCGGAGTCCTCGGGGCAGTCGGAAAGCCCGAAGCAGTCGGCGAGCTCCTGGATAACGCCGTCCTGCGGAACCGGCGCGGGCAGGCCCGCCGGAGCCGCGAGGGCAGGTGCGGCGAAGAATCCGTAGCCGCCGACGGCGAGACCCCCGGCGAATACGAGCGTACTGGCTGCCCGTTTAGCGCTGAGTTTTTGGTGCTGTGTCATTTGGAAAATGTCCTTACTTGGTTCGGTGTGACGATGAGAAGATTTCAATGTGTCGGTGCGGACCCTTCATATGTCCGCCTTTGGTTGAGCGTGTGCCGAATTACCCGTTCTGGCGCGGCGGTGGCAACTGCTGAGGATGCCCCTAACAGCTGGCCGACGGTGGCGGCCGAGCGGCAGTATGATTATGTGTCGCAACGAAAGTCGCATTCATGGCCAACATAGAGAACGGCGCCCCGTGGCACACCTTGTTGCCGACTGTGATGCGATCTAGTTCGAATCCAGAGACTTTCGGCATCCCCAACCATTTCCCCCCGAGTTGGATCAGCGCTGAGTCGCTGATTGCCCTATCGGTTGTTGCCAAGCCCGTCAAGGATAGGGCCGGGCTTCGCCTGTCGTTGAGGTTTTGGAATATTGACCTCGAAGGTAGTTCGGCTTGTGAACCGAAATTTCGCCCGTGACCCCGTGACCCCGTGACCCCGTGACGTAGTGATCTGGCGTCCGTGCCCGGCACGGCGCGGGGATGCGATGGCTTGATCGAGAAGGCGTAGCGCGCAAACCGGGCTATCTATAGGGCGGTTAGCGCATCAAGTTGGTTTCTTGAGCGACCACTGCTCGGTGGGGCCGCGGCGTAGCCGCTGCGCGGGTCGGGGGGCGTAGACCTGAGCGGAGACCAATGAACGTCCACCAAGTGTGACGGGCGTCACTAAACTGTGCGGGCTACCTAAGTGTTCGCCCCCTGATCGGGGCGGAATCTCGGTGATCTCGCGGCGTCCTGCCGGTCAATCTGCCATGACGTCAGTTTCCGATTCCTGCTGGAAACCGGCCTTCCGGGGTAGTCGGACTTTCTTACCTGCTGGTCACATGCTTTACTGCAACCGCTAAAACTGAAGTACTCTCGGCCCAGTGCGCCGCCGCTTTGCTGCTGCGCAACGGTGTAACAAATCAGTCAAGACACCGATATGGTATCCGGGTCTCGTTGACCTGGCCGGGATACTCACAGGACAAGACAAACCGCATTACGCGAACCGGAAGATGGATGGATTGACCGTATGAGACTTCTGAACAGGATTCGCGGGCCGTGGGCGCGCCGGATCGGAGTTGCGACCATGGTGGCCGCGCTGCTGCCCGCTTTGGTCGGAGTCACCGGAGGATCGGCGACGGCCGGAGCGTTTTCCCGGCCGGGGCTTCCAGTCGAGTACCTGATGGTGCCTTCGCCATCGATGGGACGCGACATCAAGGTCCAGTTCCAGAGCGGCGGAGAGAACTCGCCCGCCGTCTACCTGCTCGACGGCTTGCGCGCCCAGGATGATTTCAACGGCTGGGATATCAACACTCAGGCATTCGAGTGGTACCTCGACTCCGGGTTGTCCATCGTGATGCCCGTCGGTGGACAGTCCAGCTTCTACGCCGATTGGTACCAGCCTGCCCGGAACAACGGACCGACGCTCACCTACAAGTGGGAGACCTTCCTGACCTCGGAGTTGCCGAACTACCTGGCATCGGAGCGGGCGGTCAAGCCCACCGGTAGCGCCGCGGTCGGTCTGTCCATGGCCGGCTCGGCCTCGCTGATTCTGTCGGTGTGGCACCCAGAGCAGTTCATCTACGCCGGCTCGATGTCGGGCTTCCTGAACCCCTCCGAGGGTTGGTGGCCCTTCCTCATCGGAATCTCGATGGGTGACGCCGGTGGCTTCAAGTCCGAAGACATGTGGGGGCCGTCCAGCGACCCGGCGTGGCAGCGCAACGACCCGATGGTGCAGATCCCGCGGATCGTGGCCAACGGAACTCGGATCTGGATCTACTGCGGTAATGGTCAGCCCAACGAGCTCGGCGGTGGCGACCTGCCCGCGACGTTCCTGGAGGGTCTGACGATCAAGACCAACATCACCTTCCGCGACAACTACCTGGCTGCGGGCGGCACGAACGGTGTGTTCAACTTCCCGGATAACGGCACGCACAACTGGGCGTACTGGGGCCGGGAGCTGCAGACCATGAAGCCTGACCTGCAGGCATACCTGCTCGGTTAGAGAACTGACGAGCAAAGCTCCCGGCCGCCTGGCGGTCGGGAGCTTTGTCGTTCGGCAGCGAATGCGTGTCGGACAACTGGCTGCGGTCGAGTCGTCGGGGTAGTAGGGCGATTTGGCTTGAGGTAGACGAGACCACCTCGACTGTGACGCTCGTTTTCATCGTCGCGGTGGTGGCGGGCTGTCCGACGGGTCGTCCACGACGGTCTCTGACGCCGGCGAGCGCCCTGAACGGCGGCTCCCTACTATTTCAGCTCCGCCGACGAAAGGCCCAGCAGTCGGCGGGCCACCACTAGCTGTTGGATTTGTTGGGTGCCTTCGAAGATGTCGAGGATCTTCGAGTCGCGGGCCCATTTCTCCAATAGCGTGTCCTCGGAATAGCCTGCGGTGCCGGCCAGTTCGACAGTCTTCAACGTGATATCGCTGGCGACGCGGGCAGCTTTGGCCTTGCCCATCGAGGCTTCCTTGGAGTTGGGGATTTTGTTGTCCGCCTGCCACGCCGACCGCACGGTAAGTAGGTACCCGGATTCCCAATCGGCCTCCATTCGGAGGAATTCCGCGGCCGCGGCGCTCTGTGCATGCGCGGGCTTGTCGTAGGAGATCTCTATTCCGGAGTCGATCAGGATCTTGCGCAGCTCCTCCAGAGCTGCGCGGGCCACTCCGACCGCCATTGCGGCCACGACCGGCCGGGTGTTGTCGAAGGTCTCCATAACCCCGGCAAACCCCTTGTCCACGTGGATATCCGGGCTTCCGAGTAGGTTCTCTCTCGGGATCCTGGCGTTGTCGAACCGGATCACGGCGGTGTCGGAGGCCTTGATGCCCAGCTTGTGCTCCAAGCGCTCCACGGTGACACCTGGGTGTTCCCGCGGCACGACGAATGACTTGATCGCCGCTCGGCCCTTGCTCTTGTCCAGCGTGGCCCACACGACGATGTGGGACGCTCGTGAACCCGCGGTGACGAAGATCTTCTCGCCGTTGATCACGTACTCGTCACCGTCGAGTACCGCGGTGGTCGTCACCGCGGCCGAGTCCGATCCGAATCCTGGTTCGGTGATCGCCATCGCGGCCCATACCTTGCCGAAGTGTTCGAGTTGCTCGTCGGTAGCCACACCGGAGATCGCTGCGTTGCCCAACCCCTGGAAGGGGACGGACAGCACAAGTGCGACATCGCCCCAGCTGACCTCAACCATGTTGAGCACGGCGGACATGTTGCCCCCGTTGATGTTTCCTTTCGGACCTTCGGTATCGCGAAACGCCTCGGCCCCGGCGAACGAGATGGTCTTGGCTTCCGAGATGCCCTCGAATAGCGTTGCCAGGGTTTCTAATTCAACGGGGTATTCGTGTTCCCTCAAGTCGTACTTGCGCGAGATCGGTCGCAGAAGTTCGGCGGCACCCTGGTGCGCCTTCTCGATGACCGCCTGCAGTTTCTTCGGCACTTCCAGATTGATTGCCATATCGGTGTCTTTCCTGATCTATGTCGCGTGGGCGGGAGTTACAGGACCACAACACCTTCGGCTACGCCGATGGCCCGCAGATCTCGGTACCAACGCTCAACCGGGTGTTCCTTGGTGAAGCCGTGTCCGCCGAGGAGCTGGACACCGTCGAGGCCGATCTGCATGCCCTTGTCGGTGCCGAGCTTCTTGGCCAGTGCCGCTTCGCGGGCGAACGACAGGCCCTGCTCGGCCCGGGCGGCGCCGCGCCAGGTGATCAGGCGCAGCCCGTCGAGCTCGATCGCGATGTTGGCGCACATGAAGGCGACCGACTGCCTCCGAGCGATCGGTTCACCGAAGGCTTCGCGTTCCTTGACGTAGGGGATCACGTAGTCAAGCACCGCATGCGAGGTTCCGACGGCCAACGCCGCCCAGCCGAGTCGTGACAGCGCGATCGCTTCGCTGTAGATCTTGGCGGACTCGGCGGCCGGAGCATCCTGCTCACCGAGCCGCGCGCTCAGCGGCACCGAGACCTTGTTCAGCTCGATCCGGCCGAGTGCGGCAGCGCGGATACCCATGCCCGGGTCGGGTTTGACGGTCAGCCCGTTGGCGGCCGCCTCGACGACGAACAGCGCAGGCTTGCCGTTGAGTTGAGCCCCGACGATGAACAGCTCGGCGCTCACCGCGGCCGGTACCAGCGACTTTATCCCGTCGAGCCGGTAGCCACTCGGTGTGCGGACCGCGACCGTCTTCAACGCGGTGGGATCAAACAGCGGGTGCGGCTCGGCGATCGCCACACATGCCTGCGGGATGTTTTCGCCCGCGAACTCTTTGAGGTAGGTGGCCTGCTGGTCGGCGCTGCCCCAATGGGTGAACGCGGACGCCACCCCCCCGGGCGCCAGGATGGGTAACGCCAAGCCCATGTCGCCGTATGCCAGCGCTTCGGCGACCAGCGCATTGGTGACGGTGCTGCGCTGCTCGGCGACGCCGTCGAAGTCCTCCGGAATGCTGATCGCGGTGACGCCGAGTTCGGCAGCCTTGGCGATCAGACCAGGCGGGTAGGCGGCCTCCTCGTCGGCGTCGTGGGCTACGGGCCGCAGGATCTCCTCAGCGAACTCGTTGACCGTCTCAACGATCATCCTCTGGTCGTCGTCGGGGGTGAGATCGAAGTCGCCGGATCTCTGGGAACCCGCTGTCGAGCCCGCTGGCTTCAGGCGGGTGGCCGGCTTGCCGATGCCCTGGATGCGCTTGAACTGGCGCGCCGAGGCCCCTGCGGCGGAGAACCCGTGCTTCACGCCGTATTTGAGGCCGCGGTTGAGCGGTCCGCGCAGGTTGTACTTGTCCAGGAATTCCTGACCCATGATCGGGGTGAGCAGCGCCATTCCGACATCGAGCGGCGTGCGTTTGTGTTTTTGGAGGCCGACAGCACTCTCGTGGGCGCTCCGTTTGGACGGCAGGGTGTTGGTCATTGGCAGCGGCCCTCGTCTGGTGGTCGGGTATGCGCGATTAAGCAACTGACTCCAGAGTAAGGTAGCCGAACTGACTATTGAGTAAGGTTGTGGGATCTGTAATGCATCTCACACGGCCAGGCGGGTGAGTGTGGCGTTATGCAGCAACCCGTTGGTCGCCACCGCACTGCCGCCGTGGGGCCCCGGCTCGGCAGCCAGATTGGTGAACCGACCGCCGGCCTCGCGCACCAAGATGTCCAGCGCCGCAAGATCCCATAGCTTGGCTTCCGGCTCCACAGCGATATCGACCGCACCTTCGGCAACCAGGCAATACGACCAGAAGTCGCCGTAGCCGCGCGTCCGCCAAACGGCGTCGATGAGCTCGACGAACTTCGACCGGCCCGTCTCCCAGCCGGTGGTCAGGTCGGAAAAAGACAGGCTCGCCGACTTGAGTTCTTTGACCCCCGAGACCGAGATGCGTCGCTCCGTGCCGCCGAACGAGGTGAACGCACCATGGCCGTGTCCAGCCCACCACCGTCGGCCGAGGGCGGGCGCGCTTACTGCGCCGACAACGGGTACGCCGTCGACGAGCAGCGCGATCAGAGTCGCCCACACCGGCACTCCGCGAACGAAGTTCTTGGTGCCGTCGATGGGATCGATTACCCATTGCCGTCCGGTGAACTCCCTGGTGCCGCCGAACTCTTCGCCCAAGACCGAATCCGAGGGGCGCCGCTCGGCGAGCCTGCCACGCAGCATTGTCTCGGTGTCGAGGTCGGCGTCGCTGGCCGGCGTCATGTCGGGCTTGGTGTGCACACGTAGGTCGACCGCACCGAACCGCCGCATCGTCAGGGCGTCGGTCTCATCGGCGAGTTCACGCGCCAGCTTCACGTCATCGGCCAGAAGGCTCATAGGTGTGGTCCTACCATGTTGGGGTGGCCGAATTCGCGATCATTCTTCTGCTCGTCGGTGCGATCGTGGTTCTCGCGGCGCCCTGGATCATGCGAAAGCGTGCGGCCGGCAACGACTGGTTGACCGGCACCATGCTCGTGACCGGGGTGAGCCCCCGACCTGACGCCGACGGCGAGCAGTTCGTCACGATCACCGGAGTCATCAATGGTCCGAACGTCAACGAGTACACCGTCTACCAGCGGATGGCCCTCGATGTGGACGCCTGGCCGAAGATGGGACAGCTATTCACCGTCGTATACTCGCCCGGCAACCCCGAGAAATGGGCGTTCGCGCCTCAGGACACGCCGCCGCCGGAGCAGGTCCCCTGATGGGCTGACTCCTCACGGGCTCGTTCCTCACCCGCTTCGTCGTCAGCCGTGCCCGATCCGGAGCAGTTCGGCGATACTCGTCAGCTTCACCCGCGGCCGACCGGCCCCCTCGCCCGCCGAGCGTTCGTGTTCGTCGATCAGCTTCCAATGGTCTGCGGTCACTACCTTCGGCTGTCGCTCCGCGAGCCACGCGGCCAGCCGGTCGGCGTGATCGGCATCGAACTCGGCTAGCTCGGCGGCGGCCAGGTCCGCCAACAGCGTGTTGACGGTGTCCTGGGAGTCGCTCTTGTTGCTGCCGATCACCCCGGTCGGACCTCGCTTGATCCAGCCAACCACGTACTCGTGACGGCTACCGGCCACCCGACCCTCCACATGCGGGATGGTGGCGGCACGCTCATCAAAGGGCAGCCCCGGCGTGGGAAGACCGCGGTAACCGACCGCCCGGACCACAAGTTGGGTCGGCACCTCCTCGCGTGCCCCGGTGTCCTTGGCAACGACCCGCCCGTCGGCGCCGGTGACCAGTTCGTTGCGGCCCAGCACGATCGATGCCACTCTGTCTGCCGTCTCCTCACCCGACTTGATCTCAATCGGCGACGTGCAGAAACGGAACACGATGCGGCGTTTGGCGCCGGTCGGTGCGCGGTCGGCGTAACCGCGCAGCACCTTGATGTTGTTGCGCACCGTCTTGTCGGCGGCTTCGAGATCCTCGTCGGTGATGTCTGCCAGGTCGGCGGGATCAACGATGACGTCCACATCCGCCAGACTCGCCAGGCTGCCGAGTTCACGCAGCTCCAGCGTCGTGAAGGGGGCTTGCAGAGGACCGCGCCTGCCGATGACCAGAACCTCCTCCACGCCACGCGCCTGCAGCGCTCTCAGTGCGTGATCGGCGATGTCGGTGGCGGCCAGCGCTTCGGGGTCGCTGACGAGGATGCGCGCGACGTCCAAGGCGACGTTGCCGTTGCCGATAACAACGGCCCGTCCGCTCGACAAGTCAGGCGTCATCTCACCGAAGTTCGGGTGCGCGTTGTACCAGCCGACGAAGTCGACTGCGGCCACGCTGCCCGCAAGATCCTCGCCCGGGATGCCCAGCGACCGATCGGACTGCGCGCCGATCGCGTACACGACGGCGTCGTAGCGCTCGGCCAGCTCGGCTGGCTGCACGTGCTCCCCGACAACGATGTTGCCGAAGAACCGAAACCGTGGATCCGCCGCAGTCTTTTCAAACTGGGCGCTGATCGACTTGATCTTCGGATGGTCCGGAGCCACACCCGAACGAACGAGTCCCCACGGTGTCGGCAGCATCTCGAGCATGTCGATGCGGACGTCGCCATCGCCGGAGGCTGCGAACTTCAGCAGGGAAGCGGCGGCGAAGTAACCCGAAGGTCCTGAGCCGACGATGGCCACGTAGTAGGGCCGAGTTGGGGGCATGTGCGCTGCCTTCTGGTTGCTGCCCGGTCCCACGCGCGGGACTGCCGCGACGGGGCCGGACGGGGGTTTCCACACGATGCTAGATCCAGGCGCCGACGATTGACATTCGGTCCCGGAGAAATCCGGCGTGTGTTTCGCGGCGGCAGCGAGGGCCTCGAACGTCGGCGAAGTGAGTACCCTGAACTCCCGTGGATACTGACCGTCAAGTCGATATCGCCGCCCTTGACTCCACGCTGACCACGGTGGAGCGTGTTCTCGATGTCGAGGGGCTTCGCGGCCGCATCGAAAAACTTGAGCAGGAGGCGTCCGACCCGAACCTGTGGGACGACCAAGCCCGCGCCCAGAAAGTCACCAGTGAGCTCTCTCACGCCCAGGGCGAGCTGCGGCGCGTCGAGGGGCTGCGTGGGCGGCTAGGGGATCTGCCGGTTCTCTACGAACTAGCCGCCGAAGAGGGCGCAGATGGTGGTGCGGCAGAAGCCTCAGAAGCGCTCGCCGAGGCCGACGCCGAGCTCAAACAGCTGCGCGAAGACATCGAGGCCATGGAAGTCCGCACCCTGCTCTCAGGTGAATACGACGAGCGAGAGGCGCTGGTCAACATTCGTTCCGGGGCTGGCGGTGTGGATGCCGCCGACTGGGCCGAGATGCTGATGCGGATGTATATCCGCTGGTCCGAGCAACACAATTACCCGGTCGAGGTGTTCGACACGTCCTATGCGGAGGAGGCCGGCATCAAGAGCGCGACGTTCGCCGTGCACGCTCCCTTCGCGTACGGCACCCTGTCGGTCGAGCAGGGCACCCACCGACTGGTGCGGATCAGTCCGTTCGACAACCAGGGCCGGCGTCAGACGTCGTTCGCCGAAGTCGAAGTGCTGCCGGTCACCGAGACCACCGATCACATCGATATCGCGGACGCTGACGTCCGGGTGGATGTCTACCGGTCCAGCGGCCCCGGCGGTCAGTCGGTGAACACCACGGACTCCGCGGTTCGACTCACCCACATTCCGACCGGTATCGTTGTCACCTGCCAGAACGAGAAGTCGCAATTGCAAAACAAGTTGTCTGCGATGCGCGTGCTTCAGGCGAAATTATTGGAACGCAAGCGCTCAGAAGAGCGTGCCGAGATGGACGCCCTGAAAGGCGACGGCGGCAGCTCCTGGGGCAACCAGATGCGCTCCTACGTGTTGCACCCCTACCAGATGGTGAAGGATCTGCGCACCGAGTACGAGGTCGGTAATCCAGCAGCGGTGCTGGATGGCGACATCGACGGCTTCCTGGAAGCCGGTATCCGGTGGCGCAACAGAAAAGATGACGACTAGCTCCCTACTCGCGCTCGAGCTCGCCTCGCATTGGCGTGGTTTCTGGCACGGTGACATCGGCAACTGGATTCTCGGCCGCGGCGTGCCGATCGCGCTGCTCCTGATCGGCGGACTGATCGGTGCCCGGTTCATCGCCTGGTCCGCGCGCAAGATCGTCCGACAGATCGACTCCGAATACCAGGAGAGCGGTCAACTCGTGCGTACAGAGAGCGCCAAACACCGGCAGGCGGTGGCGTCGGTGATCTCCTGGGTGTCCATCGCGATGCTGTTCGTCATGGTGTGCGTGCAGATCACCGAGATCCTGGACATACCCTTGGGATCGCTGGTTGCGCCGGCCGCCGTTCTCGGTGCCGCGCTGGGTTTCGGTGGGCAGCGGTTGGTGCAGGACCTGCTCAGCGGGTTCTTCATCATCACCGAGAAGCAGTACGGTTTCGGCGACCTGGTCCAGTTGAGTGTGGGTGTGTCTCAGGATTCCCTCGGTACGGTCGAGGACGTCACCTTGCGGGTGACCAAGATCCGTACCGCCGAGGGCGAGATGTACACCATCCCCAACGGCAATATCGTGAGGTCGCTGAATCTGTCCAAGGACTGGGCTCGTGCCGTTATCGACATCCCGGTGCCGACCTCGGCGGACCTCAACCGCGTCAACGAGCTGTTGCAAAAGGTGGCCGATAAGTCGATGGATGACGCGGAGCTTGCGGATCTGTTGCTGGACGCCCCCCAGCTCATGGGTGTCGAGAGCATCGCACTGGACATCGTGAATCTGCGCATGGTCGCCCGAACGCTGCCGGGCAAACAGTTCGACGTCGGCCGGCGGCTTCGCGTACTCGTCATCGCCGCGCTGCGCGGCGACGGCATCATGGCGCCCGCCGATGGCTCAACGCCCGTTGTGGAAGCCATCGATCCGTCGGCAGTCACCGTCGCCTGGGGGCAATCACTCGGAGAATCGGGTCAGCGATGACATCTTGGTTCAAAGCCAAGTTCGGGGCGGTACGTGTCTCGACCTTGGCGCTCGTTGCGGTTTTCTCGGTGCTTTTCTGGGTGTACCAGACCTTCAGCCCGGAGCCAGCCCCAGAATTGCCTGATCCCGCGGTCGTGCCGCCCGGGTTCGTGCCAGACCCGAACTACACCTGGGTGCCCCGCACAAACGTGCGTACCGGAGAAGCCGAGACCACCACCACTACCACCACCACGACCACCACGACGACCACGGCGGCGGAGACCACCTCGCCGGGCGGGACGACGACCCCGACCAGCCCCTCGGGCGACACGCCGACCCTCCCGACGCCGCCGGGGCCCAACACCGCCGGACCGCAACCAGCCAGCCCCAACACGTCGCCGCCCGCCACCACATCGGCGGCTCCGGTAGCGCCCACGACAGTGCCGCCGCGGTGACGCAGACGCTAATGCACGGGTAGTCGCATGTGGTCCCGCTACACTGGCGTGCCGTGATGATCACCCTCGACCACGTGTCAAAGCAGTACAAGTCGTCGGCACGCCCAGCCCTCGACAACGTATCGGTCAAGATCGACAAGGGTGAGTTCGTCTTCCTCATCGGCCCCTCCGGATCGGGCAAGTCCACGTTCATGCGGCTGCTGCTGGCCGAGGACAAGCCGTCCTCGGGCGACATCAGGGTGTCCAAGTTCCATGTGAACAAGCTCTCTGGCCGCCACGTTCCCGCGCTGCGTCAGGTCCTGGGGTGTGTCTTCCAGGACTTTCGCCTGCTGCAGCAGAAGTCGGTGTTCGAAAACGTAGCCTTCGCGCTCGAGGTGATCGGTAAACGCGGCGACGTGATCAACCGGGTGGTGCCCGACGTGCTGGAGATGGTGGGTCTGTCCGGCAAGGCCAATCGCCTGCCCGCCGAATTGTCCGGCGGCGAGCAACAGCGGGTCGCCATCGCTCGGGCGTTCGTCAACCGGCCGCTGGTGCTGCTGGCCGACGAACCGACCGGAAACCTAGATCCGGAGACCAGCAAGGACATCATGGATCTGCTCGAGCGGATCAACCGCACGGGCACAACGGTGCTCATGGCCACCCATGACCACCACATCGTCGACGCGATGCGCCAGCGCGTCGTCGAACTCGAACTCGGCCGACTGATTCGTGACGAACAGCGCGGCGTCTACGGAATGGATCGCTAAGTGCGCTTCGGCTTTCTCATCAACGAAGTCCTGACCGGGCTTCGCCGCAACGTAACCATGACGGTCGCGATGATCCTCACGACCGCGATCTCCATCGGCCTGTTCGGTGGCGGGCTGCTGGTGGTGCGACTGGCCGACCAGTCGCTCGCCATCTACCTGGACAGGGTGGAGAGTCAGGTCTTCCTGACCAACGAGGTATCGGCCAGCGACCCGACCTGCGACGCCGACCCGTGCAAAGCGCTGCGCTCGCAAATCGAGGCACGCGACGACGTCCGATCGGTTCGCTACTTGAACCGTGACGACGCCTACGACGACGCGATCCGGAAGTTTCCGCAGTACAAGGATGTGGCGGGCCGGGACGCGTTCCCGGCGTCATTCGTGGTCAAGCTCATCGACCCTGAGCGGCACAAGGAATTCGACGACGCCATGGCCGGCCAGCCCGGTGTGCTCAACGTCCTGAACCAGAAGGACCTGATCGACCGACTGTTCGCGGTGCTCGACGGTTTGTCGAACGCGGCGTTCGCTGTGGCGCTGGTGCAGGCGATCGGCGCGGTGTTGTTGATAGCCAACATGGTCCAAGTCGCGGCCTACACCCGGCGGACCGAGATCGGGATCATGCGACTCGTTGGCGCGAGTCGCTGGTACACCCAACTCCCGTTCTTGGTCGAGGCGATGCTGGCTGCGTTCCTCGGCGTGCTGATCGCCATCGCCGGGCTGATCGGGGTGCGCGCGCTGTTCCTGGAGAACGCTCTGGACCAGTTCTACCAAGCCAATCTGATCGCGCGCATCGACTATGCCGACATCCTCTACATCGCCCCGATCCTGATGTTCCTGGGCGTGGCGATGGCCGGCGTCACCGCATACGTGACGTTGCGGTTGTACGTGCGAAGATAGCTGATGGCCAAAGGCACTGGAAAAAAGGGGCCCAAGGACAGCAACAACCAGGTCGTGGCGACTAATCGTAAAGCGCGGCACAACTATTCGATTCTGGCCACCTACGAGGCCGGTGTCGCGTTGATGGGCACCGAGGTCAAGAGCCTGCGCGAGGGACAGGCATCGCTGGCGGATGCGTTCGCCACGATCGACGACGGCGAGATCTGGCTGCGCAACCTGCACATCCCCGAATACCACCACGGCAGCTGGACCAACCACTCGCCCCGGCGCAATCGCAAGTTGCTTCTTCACCGACGCGAGATCGACACACTGGTCGGCAAGATCCGGGACGGCAGCCTCACCCTGGTGCCGTTGTCGTTGTACTTCACCGGAGGCCGGGTCAAGGTGGAGCTGGCGCTGGCCCGCGGTAAGCAGGCGCATGACAA
>JAHZJB010000164.1 GCA_022601135.1 Actinomycetes bacterium
CGACCTTGGCGTAGTTGACGCCTTGCGTGTCGAGCGCCTTGTAGGTCGCGTTGCACTGAACACAGGCGGGCTTGGTGTAGACGGTGACCGTGGCGGTGGTGCTCATGTAGCGCTCCTTAATGGTGTGAATTTGGGGAGATCGGATAGGACCTATTCTATTTGCTGTAGGGATATTTGACAACGGCAAACACCACATTTAATAGACTGATTCGGCCACCTTTCAGACGTTCTTTTGTGCCTTTCATATGACACTAGGTCAGCACCTTTCGCACTAGGAATTATTTTGTCCAATCCCTTTTTATTGGCATTTTTTTCTCCGCGGAAATGCCGAAGGGGCCCCGGGAGCTGAACACTGCTCGGGGCCCCTCGTCGGCGGCTTAGTCCTCCTTGCAAACCTGTCGGTACACGGCGTCGGTTTTGCGCTTGCCGAGGATCGCCTGTTCGATGTCGCTGAGCGGGTAGCCGTTTTCCTCCAGGAAGCGAAGGTAGGTCTTGGTGACGTCCTGGGGTGCGCGCCAGGCGTCCTTGGCTGTCCGGGCCTCGGTGGTGGCGAGCACCATTGCGAGCAGGATCACCAGTGCGCGTCCGTCGCCGGTGGCGGGGAGCTTGGCGACGGCCATTTTCGCCGTCTCGTTGTCGGCCAGGCCGGGCAGCTCGGGCGCGAGCTTCTGGCCGTGGTAGTCGTTGAACAGGTCTGCTCGGGTGACGATCACTTCGGCGAGGTAGAGGGCCGCGCCTTTGGGGGCGGTCTTGCGGGACACCAGCTTGTCGCGCACCCACTCTCGACGCACGATCGCGGCGGCTTCGCCGAGCTTGTTCAAGGCGATGAGCTTGCGGCGCTCGGCGCGCTCCTTCTCGGCCTCTTCCTGGCGAGCCCGCTCCCGGTCGGCCGCGCCATCGGGGTCGCCGGCATCGGCGAGACGGTCGGCGTCAAAGCCGTACTGGCGAGCGGCCCAGTCGGGCATGGTGACCCCGGCGCCGCGCGGGTTGCAGCAGTAGTATTCAGGGCTCCACGCGGTGGTCTCGGTGACGGTCCGGGCGTGCCGGTAACCCTCGGCCGGTTCCAGGCTGGAATCGTCGGCGGTCTCGAAGTCAATGTCGTGCTCATTCACCGGTTCACCGGTTTCGACATCCAGGAACACCTCCTCGCTTTCGAGCACGACTGCCCAGTGCTGAGGGTCCATCGCGGCGATTGCCTCGTCGGTGAGGGTCTTGCCTTCGGCGTCGCGCAGGTAGTTGGTCGGGATGTAGGCCTTGTCCGACCAGCCGGGGCGACGGTCGAGCACGGCGTAGCCCCGCGCGGTGAACGCTGCCGCCGTCTCCTCGTAGCGGCGTCGGTCTTCGCGCTCGGCCCGCAGTTGAGCCACGCGATGGTCGAACTGGTCGGTGCCGGCCACCTTGATCAGTTCGGCCTGGGCCTCGTCGTCGCCGTCGAACTCAACGAAGCTGGTGGCCTCCACCAGATTGAGCTGGCCGGTGTCCAAAGCGCTCATCGCCTTCTCGGAGTCGATGGCCACCTTGGCTGCAGCTACGGCGTCCTTGCTGGTGGACAGGCCCTTGGCCACCTTGGCCGGTGAAACTCCCTCCAGCAGCAGCTGGTTGATACCTCGTGCACGCTCGGCCTCGGTCAGCGGAGCACGGTGGTCATTGGTCACGATTTGTTCGATGACGCGCTGGGCGCGCACTGCGGTGTCGGTTCCATCAACGGTCCGCACGTACACCGGCACCGCCGCCAGACCCACCTGACGCGCCGCCTGGATGCGCCGTTGACCCTCACGCACGAAGGGCTTGTCCTGTCCCTCCACGCGCACGGCGAGGACGGGGACCAGCACGCCGTGTTCCTCGATGGAGGCGAGGAAGTCGCGATTGAGGCGCGGATCGAGACGCACGTTCTCCTCAATCTCAATGTCGTGGGGGTGCAAGTGGAGCAGCTCGGCAGCGGTGGCGTCGACGGCAGTGGTGGTGGTCATTTCGGTGCCTTTCTCAGATGTTTGACCTGTTGCCTATAGTTTACAGCTACTGTAAACTATAGGCAACACTTCTGGTCGACTCGAAAGGGCTGATTCACGATGAACACGCGGGCAATGACCAGCTCCCCATCCTTACCGAGACTGACAGCGGCGCAACGGTTGTCATGAGTTACGGCATGGGTGTCGAATCGACGGCGATCCAGCTGCGCTGGCTCGTCGACCGACGACCGATGCTGCTGTTGTGCTGTTCTGAGACCACGCGAGCCCACCACGCCGGCGTAACCTATAGGCAACGCCACCGGAGGGAGTTGGGCATGAACACTGCGTCCACGGACGACGGTTCGGAGATCGTTGCCGCCCTCGGCGCGGCCATCCGTGAACACCGCACCGCCGCCGGCCTCTCGCAAACCAAGCTCGCCCAGCTCGCAGGGATCAGTCGTCCGTATCTCAACCTCGTCGAGGCAGGACACAAGTGCCCGACCGTGGTGGTCCTGGTACACCTCGCCCGCGGTCTCGGTATTGATCCCGCGCTGCTACTGGAGACGCAGCCTCTCAGTACGGCGACGCACAGAGGTAGCGCTGCCACTCGATGCGCTCAATCAGCGCACGGGTCAGGGCATAGTCGGGCCGACCGTCTTCGTCGGCTCCGGCCTGAATGATGGCGACCAGCTCGCCGGCCGCGCGCAACTCGTGGCGGGCTGCGGGGGCCGCTGAGCGCTCGGCGCCACCGATGGCGTCCTGGGCGGCGGCCAGGACGGCACTCACCGCCGCGTCGTGGTCATCGGCAATGCCCATCGTGGTGTCGATCCGGACTGGTGTGGTGATGGTCAGCGACCAGGGCACAGTCACAGTAGGGCCTCCTCGGTGTGGGAACTGCTCGGACATACCGCGATTGTCTGCCCTGAACACCCAAACGCCGGGCCCGCTATCCGTATGTTGTGGATAACAGACCCGGCGTCGGGGTTGCCTGTGGATAACCGCCTAACTGCTCGGCGGCGGCGTGTAGTCGTTCTCGGTGGGGTCCTGCGCATGCTCGGGTCCGTCGCGGAACACCTGGATCGCGGTGCGGTGCGCGGTGCGCAGAAGCTCGACAGCACCCACGCATCCGGCCTGGTCAAGGATCTGGAAAGTCACTGGCCCCATGTGGAGGTCAAGCCATTTCAGCTGGCGTGTGCGGTCCCGGGAGAGTTCTTGGCGGGGAACAACCGCGTAGGCGGGACGGCGCGTCCAGTCGACGGCCACGGTAGGCAGTGCGAAGGGGTCGGCGGCTGCCGGGGGCGGTGCCGGGATGTGGCGGGGGATGAGGGTCATCGCCGAGCGGGCGGCGCTGAACCCTTCAAGCACGCCCTGGCAGGCCTCCGCGGAAAGCATCGTCATCAGGATGCCGCCCCACTGCAGTCGCAGCCTGGTGTTGGGGGAGCAGGCGTGATGTACGGCGAGGTCGCCATCTTGTTCGCCCTGGATGCGAATCATGGTGTGGCTGACCAGAGCCGCAGGGGTCAGGTGGGCTTCGGTGAATCGAGTCGTCATGGGTCTCGCCTTCGGTTGCTGTTATCTATAGGTAACAGCTTACCGCGAAACCGGTTGTCTAGCAACCGCTTTCGCCAAACATCGGCACAGTACGTTGCGGACAAATCACCGGCTTCTTCAGGGCCTTTGGTTTCCTAACCCCGATCCCATTGGGATGCGAAGCAAAGGTGCGCCGTGAAGGCGGAGCCGGCGGCGGATGAGGCGACCGGCAGCGGACAGGGCCTGCATGCAAGGGGACTCACACCCACCCGAGGAAAGTCGGTCGCTAAGTTGTCTCTGGTGGTGGATGTCGCTGACGGACCTTCCGCAACGTCCTCGCCTTAACGACACCGGAACCGGCAAGTCTGCAGGTCGCCGAAAGCGACTTGCACACCGGCGCAATCCGAAGCCGATGCTTCTACGACGATGCCGAGGTGTTCGAACGCTCCGTGTCCATCGAAGGAAGATCGGATCTGGAAGCAGTCCGACGCCGGGCATGCACGCGTCCGCGCAGAACGGGAAGAAGCGAGCGCGGGAAGCCGAGTACGGCGCGGCGAAATTCCTGCCGGCGAGGCCCGGCATGAGCGATCCGCCGCCGGCCACCGCCGCACATGGTGGCACGCGGGCTATACGGGCATAGGGGTTTGAGTCGGCCACTTCCGTCAAGTGACGAATTCACTCCCGCCTGGCAACCATCGAGTCCTACTTAACAACACTTGACGCCAACCGCGGTTCAGGATCCCTTGTTATGGCCCAATTCAGGCCTGGGCCAAAGCTCTGCACGTGGAGATCTCGACCACCGGACGGGCGGTCTATGGGCATCGGCGACACAGTTGCAGCTGACCGACAGGCTGCGTAAGCAGGGCAGGAAACCTCTTCCCTCAGTGCGGGGAGGGCATCAGGGTTCTTTCAGGGAAGGTCGTCGAGTGAAACGCTGGCCTGCTCAGCCCGGTAGTCGGTGAGCGGCGCGGTGTCGCGGAGCAACACGTCGCGGGGTGGCGGACAGGGGGAGGGATCAACAGTCGCGACATCACGGGCAAATTCCGCGCCGGCTTCGGCCGTGTGGCCTCCCCGGGCCTCCTGCACCCGCATCGCGACGTAGAGATGCAGAGCGCCAGGATAGCGAATTTCGGATGAAATGCCCTACGGCATTCACTGGACTTGTCAAGGTTGTTCAAGGGCCCGAAGGAAGGTTGTCTTGCGCAATCGCTGAGTCGGCCGGTGCGGGCATGGCTGCCATGCCATTAGTCACCCGGCGGTGCCGTGCTGCGGCGCCGCGTGGTGACTGTGGCGGCTCCGTCTGGTAGTTGTGCTTGCTTCGGTTCAGCGGCTTGGTCCCATCATTCCGTTACCCATGCCGGGACCCATCATTCCGTTACCCATGCCAGGTCCCATCATTCCGTTACCCATGCCAGGTCCCATCATCCCGCCGTCCATCATTCCGCTCATCATCGCGGGCATCCCTTCGACGACGAATCCGGTTACTTCGCGAGCGTGTTCGCGAATGGCGTTGGTCAGTTCGGGGTCGCCGGATGTTTCGACCACGACGACGCCGCTGGGGATGAGCGTGATCTGGCGTTGATAATCGGCAGCGCGGCGGAACAGGGTAGGCAGGCTTGAGCTCATACAGGTGACTTCACTGCCCTGATCGAGGTGGGTATACATCGATGAG
>JAHZJB010000165.1 GCA_022601135.1 Actinomycetes bacterium
TGATCGAATCGTCGGGGTTGAGGCTGTACACCGCCTTGGTATTGACCAGGCCGATGGAGAAGAACTGCTTCACGCTGCCCACTTCGTACCAGGTGCCGAGGTAGTCGTTGAGATCGACGACCGGCGGAGGAGCCAGCACGACCGCAGCGGTGTCGCCCATCACGATGTACTGATCGGGCGCTCCGTAGATGCCGTTGCCATCGACCGGCCCCAGGCCCTGATACATGTCGTTGATCCACCCCGTGGACAGCGTGTGCGTGGCCGCGGTGTTGCCGGGCGGAGAGAACTTGGTCACCAACTGGGCCAAGAAGTCGATGAGCGGATTGCCGCCCAACAGCGCGTCGGCGTGCGACCCTCTGGCCAGGGTGGCTCCGACGAACTGGCCCGGACGCGCATCCACCAGCTCGGTGGTGGTAGCCCCGAACAGGTTCCACAACTGGGGCGGAGCGGCGACCTGGTACACCGGAATGTAGGGGTCGTCCAGACTCTGCAGCGCGTTGGACACGACGCCGCCGAAGGCGAAGCCGTCGAACATCACGACACCGCGCAAACTGCCGTCGTTAACGGGGTCGGACGCGTAATAGCCGCCGACGGCCGTGGCGAAGCCGCCGCCGGCGGATTGGCCGGACAGGACGAAATCCTCCGGCAGGGCGTCCATCAGGCCGGCCGCCATCGCGCTCGAGTTCAGTGCTGCCCGGTCGCCGACGAACATGGTGGCGACGGCTTGCTGCAGCTCGACGCCGTTGAGCCAACAACTGGCGCAGCGCCACGGGAACGACGCGACGTTGGGTGCAACAACAATGCTGTTGGTGTCCTGCGAGAGTGTCGTGGCCAGCGCGGAGACGAAGGATTTCCGGTTGAGGAAACCGTGCTGCAGCCAGATGACACCGGACGCGGACACCGAACCGTCCGCCTGGGTCGGGAAGTACCAGTCCGCGGCTGTCGTGTAACCGTGGTTGAGCGGAATGGTCAGCTTCGCGTGGCCCGTCTTGACACCGGTCACCGTGTCGGCGCTGGCCAGCGCCGAGGATTGGGCTTCCGACGTCTGTCGGGCCCGGGTCACCGGCTCGACTGCGGCCGTCGACGTGTCCGCTTCCTGGGAGGTGGCAACGACAGCTGTCGCCTCTCCGTCGGCCGTATTGCTGGTCGTCCTACTTGCCTCCGCTGTCGAAGTTGCCGATGAGACCGCTGTCGAAGATGCCGATGAGACGGCCGGTTCATCACCCGCAACGGTCTCAGATTCCGTCGACTCAATGGCATCGGCATCGACATCCCCGTCGAAGGCGGCCACCTCGTCGCCGGAGACACCGTCCAGCAAGGCTTCGTCAGCTAATGCGGAATCGGCGGCTGCCGCGGCATCGCCGTCTTCGTCGTCCTGCCGGTGCAGAGTGACCGCCGGGTTGTCGGTGGCTTCCGAGCTCGGCGAATCGGCGTCGACGTCGGGCGGCTCTGCGTCCGAACGGTCGCTGAACGACGTCGTGTCGCCCGGATCTGTCGAGGTGTCGTCTCCCTGGGCATCGGTGGAACGGGAAGAGTTACTATCGGTCGACACCCCGGTCGAACTGCTCGAGCCGCCATCGGAAGCGTCCGAGTCGGCGGCAGCGACGCCCGCTCCGGTGAAAACAGCGGCGCCGAGGCCGGCAAAGACCACGCCCGCTCCCAACCACAAGCCACGCTCTGTCATCGCGACAACTTCCTCTCAGGAGACTTCAGCAAACGCTAGCCGAACTCTGACCGGATCAACGCACCCAACTTCGCTGCAGTCGCAGCCGTAAGGAAAGCGTCAGGACTTCCGCGATGCCGCTCAGGTAACGCGCGCAGCTGGTGGCCCGACTGCAGAGCCGCGCTGCCGCAAAACTACTGTCTCGGCGGCGACGAACACCAGCAACGACGCTGCGACAGCCGTGATGACGACGGGGTATTGCCCGGCAAGGCCGTCGGCGGATATCTGCCGGATGAGGATGCCTGTGAAAGCCCAGATGAGCACCAGCCCGTATGCGAAGTCTCGGTTGCGCAGCGTGGTGGCCGCCCCGATCACCATCGCCACTACGACGATGATCACGGCCCAGGTCGCGTCGGCCAGCCCGAAGCCATCCCAGTCCAGGTAGACCAACAGCACGGTGATGTTGGCAACAGTCGCCACTGTTGTCCACCCGAAGTACACGCTGAACGGAACACCGATGAACCAACGCTCGCGCCCGGAGAGGTTCGCTGCCCGCACGCTGTTGGCGATCAGGATCAGGCATACCAGGATCACGACGATGAGCACCGCCGAGAGCGGGATCAACCCGTAATGCCAGGCGAACACCCACGCGGTATTGGCCAGCGAGGAGATCGAGAACAGCAGCCCGATCCGATTCAGCAGCGCCGCGCGCTCGCCTTCGGGCTGCGCGCCGCGAAACATGCCAAGCTGGTACAGGACATGCAGGCCCAGCAGCAGGTAGATCACACTCCAGATCGAAAACGTCAACCCGGTGGGAGTGAAAAGGTTCTGATAGGCCGCTGACACTTCGCCGGTGCGTCTTCCGTTCAGCGGCAAGGTATTGGCCAGGACGTTCGTCGTGATCATCGCCAGATAGGTCACGGCCACCAGCGCCTTGATCGGTCCTCGTCGGTCGGCTGTGTTCATCTCATCTCCTGCCGCGGTCGGCGATCTTGTCAATAGTTCATCATCTGCCGGCGTCATGCGCCTTGCGGATACGGTCATAACGGGCGCCCGCCCGCAACTGTTCATCAGCCAGCAGCCGACACACTGCACGAACGGACTTCGAGCCGTCCGACTCTCCGCTACATTTTCACCGTGACCAAAGCCGGCACACTCGTCGGATACGCACGATGCTCGGTGGACCCGCAGGACCTTGCCGCCCAGCGGCAACGACTTCGCGAACTCGGCGTCGCCGAGGACAACATCTACCTTGACCAGGGAATGACCGGCACCGAGACAGAACGGCCGGCCTTGATGCAAGCGCTCGCAGCAGTGCACCGGGGTGACACGCTGGTGGCGCCCAAGCTGGAACGCCTCGCCCGATCGGTACCCGATGCCTGCGCTATTGGTGACGATCTCGCGAAGCGCGGCATCACGCTGTTGGTGGGCCAGCAGTCGTACGACCCAGCCCAGCCAATGGGCAAGATGTTCTTCGACGTGCTCGCCACCATCGCCGAATTCGAGGTCGACCTGCTGCGAATACGCTCTCGTGAAGGTCTGACCGGACTGTCGACCCTTGCCGAGACGCTCGAACGGCTCGAGTTCGCACTGAACAGCCCCCGTGTCCATGGACCGTACCTCGGCGTCCTGCTCTGCGATATCGATGATTTTGCGTCGATCACCGAAAGCTGGGGAGAACCTTTCGGCGACGTCGTACTCGCCACACTGGCCGTGCGGACCCGGCAAGCCGTGCGCCAGGGTGACACCGTGGGGCGCTTCGGCTGGGACGAGGCACTGGTGCTTCTCCCGGGCGTACACAGCCTCAACAATGTCGCCCAGGTTGCGGAGAAGATCCGCAGCCGCGCCGAAGAACCGATCCACCACTCGGGGGTGACGATCCACACCACGTTGAGCATCGGCGGCACCTTGGCCGTGCCCGGTGAGTCGATAGAGACATTGAAGGCCCGGTTGCGGTCAGCGGTGGACGCCGCCAAACAGGCTGGCCGAAACACGGTCAGCTGCATCTGACGGGTTTCAACCGGCGGAACCAGCCTTGCCGATAGGTGCAGTCAGACGCATCGAGCCAGCCGGGCGAAATGCCGGACACCTCGTACCATCGCACTTTGCCGATCGGAGGAAGCATTGAAAGTCGCGATCAGTGGTGCCGGCATTGCGGGTCCGACGCTCGCCTACTGGCTACACCGAGCCGGTCACGTGCCGACGTTGATCGAGCGCGCCCCCGCGCTGCGCACCGGCGGCTACATCATCGATTTCTGGGGCCTGGGCTACGAGGTCGCCCGACGGATGGGCATCGAAGCGGCCGTTCGCGAGGTCGGCTATGACGTCAACGCCCTTCGCGCCGTCGACTCCGCAGGCCGCCAGCAGGCCCAAGTCTCGGTCGACGCGTTTCGCCGTGCTACTGACGGGCGCTACGCAGCCATTGCCAGGTCCGACCTTGCCGCCACCATCTACGGGGCCGTATGCGACGACGTCGAGACCATGTTCGGTGACACCATCACCGCCATCGACGAGGGGCCCGACGGTGTCGAATTGACGTTCGCCACCGCGCCCGCGCGGAAGTTTGACCTCGTCATCGGTGCCGACGGGCTGCATTCGACGGTGCGCGCGTTGGCGTTCAAAGACGCGGGCACCGGGGAACGCTTCCTGGGCTGCATGGTGGCTGCGTGCGTCGTCAGCGGCTATCGGCCACGCGACGAGTTGACCTACGTCACTTACAGCATCCCGGGCCGCCAGGTCGCGCGGTTCGCCCTCCGCGACGATCGCACACTGTTTCTCTTCGTGGGGCGCGCCGAGGGACCCGGCGCCGTCGGTGATGTCGATGCGTGCCGGGCATGGCTTCGCACCGATTTCGGTGACGCAGGTTGGGAAAGCCCCCAGATTCTCGCCGCGGTCGACGCCGCGGAAGACGTGTACTTCGATGTCGTGAGCCAGATTCGTCTGGATCGATGGACTCGGGGCCGTGTGGCATTGGTCGGCGACGCTGCGGCGTGCCCGTCGCTGCTTGCCGGCGAGGGAACCGGACTGGCCATGCTTGAGTCCTACGTGCTGGCCGGCGAACTCCTGACAGCTCAGGGCGACTATGCCAAGGCCTTCGCGGCGTATGAGCGGCGGCTTCGATCATTCATCGAGGGGAAGCAGAACAGCGCGCTGCGGATGGTCGGCTTCTTCGCCGCAGGGACCAAGCTGGGGATCTGGCTTCGCACCCTCGGGATGCGCGCTGCACAGATCCCGATAGTCGCGAACCTTGTGGTGGCAAGGGCATTTCGTGACGATTTCGATCTACCCGACTATTCGATGTGAGGTTCGGCGGCCTCGTCATCAGGCGCTCTCGGCGTAGTAGACGCGGCGCTTGCGGACCGGGTAGCCATTGCGTTCAGCCAGCGACTTGAGTTGCCGCAGGGCAAACGTCCGCCCTCGACCGGCTTCCGGTATGTAGATCCCGGCCCACAATCCGTCCGCTCGGGGTGATTCGCACGCATCTCGCGCGCACTGCCACCGGCGAGGGCACGACCGACAGATGGTCTTTGCCTCGGTGTCGGCGGTGGTCGTCCACCGCTCAGGCTCGCTGGTGCACGCACCGACCGGAGTTTCGTCGTCGGCAAATACGTTCATCGTCTCTCTCCTCCAGGGACAGGGCGGCGCACTCGCCGCGACCGCGACAAAACCTAACCCACAAACCGTAGCGTTGCAACAGTTACCGCAACGGAAAGGGGGGAGCCGGTTCGTGAACACCCACGGGTTGCCCTGCTCGGCGGCCAGCGTGATAGCCGCTGAACAGGGGTTGGAGCGACGCCCGCCACAGCGAGATCAGCGTGCACCCCGGGTGAAACTTGTGGCGCCGATCCCGCTCTTCACAGCACGAAAGGTGTAGCTTCGATACGGAAATATCTCGTTAATACCCCTTTCTTGACGAATTGAGCCGAAGCATCGCACCGGCCACTGGGTCCGGTGTTCGCACCGATCCGCCGACACAGCACGAGGAATCCCGGTAGATGAGCAACGCGGAGTCGATGAACACATCGGCTGGCGCGCCGGATCCAGGAATGCTCCGAGCGGGGGCCGCTGCGGCGGCCCGGCGGCGTGAACTCGACATCAGCCAGCGCGGCCTTGCCGCGGACGGGATCATCAATGCCGGCGCACTGATCGCCTTCGAGAAGGGCCGGAGCTGGCCGCGAGAACGAACCAGGGCAAAGCTTGAGGAAGTGCTGCGGTGGCCGCCGGGAACGATCTCGCGGCTGCGCAGAGGCGAGCCCCTGAGACGGGACGATCTCACGACGACGCCGATGGGAGTACGCGGCGACGAGGTCTCCTTGATCGCTCAGGCGGTCCTCGCCGCCGTCGGTACGCTCAGCTCGACGATCTCATCCCTGCCGCCCGTCCACGACCCCGCGTTCACCCCGCGCGTGACTGCGATCCTGTCGGACCTGCGACAACTCGAGGCGGTCGCAGCGCGCGCCGCACGGATCGGCCAGGTGACGCCGGCCCTGATCAAGGCGCTCGGCACAGTACGCGGTCTCTACGACGATCTGATGGTGCGGGCGGCGGGAGCGCCGCATGCCACGCTAGGCCAGCGACTGTATTCCGCACGGCGCGGGGCGAATCTGACGGTGCTCGAAACCGCCCAGGCTGCTGGCGTTTCCGAGCGAGCCATCCAGCAAGCCGAAGCCGGCGAGCCGGTTTCCGGCAGTGAGGTCACGGCCATTGAAGACCTGGTCGACCAGATCCTCTGAGCGCTGACGCCTCTTGTCGGTACCTGCTGTCAGAATTCCGGCCATGAACGAACTCGAGGCAGAATTGCGGTTGCCGCGTGAGTGTGTGCAGTGGTGTCGCGCTCAGGACTACCAACTGGCCGTAGCCGAAGACATCGCCCCGATCGATTTAGATTGGTGGAACAAGCGCCTCGAAGTACGCAAGATCCCCGTTCGCTTGTGGGGACGGGACCTCGACGGTGAGCCGGTTGGCGCGGGAGAGGCATTCTTGCGCCGCGACGACATTGCCACGGGGTCAGTGCCCGATCAGGGGCCGGAAGATCTGTGTGTGCTTTATCGCGCCGCAGCCTGGTTGTCGGGCCACCCGACGCGGCGGCGGCCAAAGCGCTTCATCGACGTCCGCACCGCCGGCCGGCGAGACAGCCTTGAGTTGGTGAGCGTTGGGCTCGGGTTGTGCAGCACGGAGAGTATCGCCGTCGGTGACCCCTACGGCGATTCGTCGCCATGGCCGGACACTCCAGGCGTCGGCCCGACGGTGTTGTCGTTGTACTGCTGGGCGGTACACCCGGGGGCGCTGCGGCGCCCTCAACTCCTCGACCAGGATGGCGTGTCGACACTGTGCCGCTTCGGCTGGCTGATGGTGCCATCGGCGTCTGCGTTCACCCGGTCTCGTTATCTGACGTACTCGCACTTGCTGCACCGCGCTGCCGATCAGGCCGAAGTCGCTGCCGAACTCATCGAGATGTGGCTCGTGCGGAATTGGCAGGAACGAGTTCAGAAGGCGATGCATCGATCACCGACCTCAGGCACCAGCGTGTGATCGTCGAGTTGACTCCTTGCCCGCCTGCCAATTGCGGCGTTCTCGCGTGCGCGCGCGGCCAGGGCGACACTGGTGTCACACACCCAACGGTCAGCGTTGGAGTTCATCGCGACGCCGGTGCACATCGTCATCGCTCGGAGCGGCTCCGTCGACCCTGCCCAGTAAAGGAAGCCGCGCCAGGCTATAGCTGTTCGGCCTTCTCAGCAAACTAACTGAAAGT
This sequence comes from Actinomycetes bacterium, assembly GCA_022601135.1. Taxonomy (GTDB): domain Bacteria; phylum Actinomycetota; class Actinomycetes; order Mycobacteriales; family Mycobacteriaceae; genus Mycobacterium. Next base: position 7,416 of record JAHZJB010000165.1, read on the forward strand.
TCACAGCAGCGTTCGGCGTAGTCTTTGAGGGTGCCGCCACAGAGAGGTTCGACACAGCCGGTGAGATTCGTCCAAACCGCGCTGGCGACGATGGCGGCTCGCTCCGCTACCCGCCGCCGGATGCTCTTGAAACCAAGTTCACCCAGCTCAAGAAGCTATCTTGGATTGGCGATAGCCATCTGACCACCCCTATCCAACCTGACCCGAGCCCACAAAACTCATGCGGTGAGTGGATTCAACCGCTGGTACGCTGCGACGGGAAAGGGGGTGTACCCATGAGTGAATTCGACGCAGTTGGGGAATTTGGCAAACTAATCGATGCCCTCGGTGGCGCTCCAACCGACTCCCCAGCGGCCCTGCCTGGGACGTGGGCACAGCCCGCGTCGCCATCCCTCGGCGACTTGGGACCGGCGGCAAAAGTGGTCAAGAGCGCGGCCGGTTCCCCGATCCTGGAGGCCGGTCAGACGCTGATCGCAGGGATGCGCCTCACCACCGGGTGGGGCGACCCCGAGCGGGGCGATCCATTCGGATTGGGCACGGCCCGCTTCACCGATGCCGGCGAAACGGTGGCTTCGGCATACCCCGGACAGGACTGGCAGGGGTCGGGGGCTCAGGCCTACGCGACGGCCAACCGTCGCCAGGGCGGCCGCATCGAATCGATGGCAACGCTGGACCGCAGGGCGCAGACCGTGATTGCTCGGGAGGCCTACCAGGTCGAATACCACCGGGACAAGCTGGATGATCAGTCGAACCACCTCGGCGATCTGAGTTACGTGACCTGGGCAATGGCCCTTCTTCCGGGTGCGGGGAAGGCGATGCAGGTCGCTTTCGAACTCGGGGCTGTGAAGGCCGCCATGAGCATCTGCGGTGTCGAGCTTTACCGGCTATCCCAAGAGGCCGGTGAGAACGCCGAAGAACTCCGCAAGCTTGCCGGCGAGTACTCGGCGCTGTCCCGGCTCACGTCCCCGCCCGACCTGGAAGATGCGACCCCGCGGCAGCCGACAGAGGTGCCCTCGCCAGCCGACTCGGCCGATCAACCCGAATCCGAACGCCCGACCCAGATCGTGGTTCCCGGCTCGCTGCCGACACCGCCGCAATCCCGTATGTCTGCTGCGCCTGCGGCGGTTCCCGCCTCGCCATCAGGGCCCGCCCTGGGGCCTCCCACCCGGCCCGCGGCATCAGTTGCAGCGACGGCGCCGCCCACCGAGATGATCTCCGGGATGGCCTCGGCCTTTGGTGCAGTCGGCGGCATGCTCGGAGCGGTGGCCGCCCCGCTGACTGCCGCGCTGACCGGGGCCGCCGGGGCTGCGGGTCAGTCGCTGTCGACGTTGACGTCAGCCGGTTCCGTTCCCGGGGCAGACGATGAGGGCGCCCCGGCACTCGAGAAGGAGCCGCCAGATACCAAGTCCGACGACGATGGGGGCCTGCCCAACCCGGCAGCAGGCGCCGGTGCCGTTAGCCACCCACCCCCGCCCGACGTCGTCGGGGGATCTGCCGAGCCGCAACCTCCGCCGGCACGTACTGCCGAACCGACGCGCGCGCCGGTGCCGCCGGCCCCGACGAGACCCCCGCGCTAAACCAGCAGGAGACGACGCCAATGTCCCCAGAACCACTCCAGGTGACCACATCTCACCTGCACGAACTGGCCGCCAAGCAGAGTCAAGCGGCCGCCGAATTGAGGTCCGCCACCGAAACAGCGACGGCGGTGGGCAGTGCCATCCGTACCTCGCACGGCGTGATCGCTTGGTCCACCGCGGGCGCCGTCGAGGCGCTCCAGGATGCCCGGCGCATCGCCGGAGACGCCGTGACCGATGTAGCGCACGCGCTCAGCGAGAATCTGACCTCCGCCGCCGAGCGCTATGAGGCCACCGACAGAACAGCGGGCGCCGCACTCGACCAACAGCTTCATCTCGGGCCGAGTGCGTCGCGGCCACCCCGATGATGGCCGGCCCTTTCTGCCCAGACCGCGCGCCCACCCACTACGACGACGTAGTGGGTGTCGAAGTCACCATCGACGGCATGTTGGTCCTCGCTGATCGACTCCAACTCGTGGACTTCCCTCTGTCCCTGGGGATTCGGCCCAACATTCCCTATGAAGACCAGCGCGATGTCGTATGGGATCGGGTGACCCGCGACCTGACTACGCAGGGAATCCTCACCGCACCCGGCGACCCACATCCCGAAGTGGCGGCGATGGTCAACACCCTGAGCCGGCCTGATCGCACCCTTGAGTGCCGCTGGTGGCGGCGCGATACCGGTGGCCACATGGTCCGTTTTGTGGTTTGCCGCAAGGCGGAGCGCCATGTCGTCGCGGCCCGTACCGGAGAGATGCTGGCGCTACAGCGGGTCGCTCCGCAAATCGGCTTGGCCGGCATGGTCGACGTCGTCATCGGCAGTGCCAGACCAGCGCACGTCCAACCGCTTACCGGTAGCCCAGCAACATTGGCCGAGGCGCGCACCGCCGATCAACTCTGTACGTTCGGTCTGCCACCGTCGTCGGCTCGTGTCTATGCGGAGGCGACACGCGATCCGCAAAGCTGGGTGGAGATCACCGCCAGCGAGCGGCACCCCGGTGGGACGTTCTCCCAGGCAGGCGTGGGCGCCGGGGTGCTTGATTCGGCGCTTGGACGAATTGTGTCGATGCCGCGGCGGGTCAACGGTGTGCTGTACGGCAGCTTCCTGCCGGGCACCCCGGAGAACCTCCAGCGAGCACTGGACGGTCTGATCGACTTTCTACCGTCGGGCATGTGGTTCGAGCCCAACCATGGCGGCATAGCGGAGCGCCTCGAATCCAGCGCGTTGCCCGCGGACTGAGAAAGGCTGTACACGATGGCTTATCTTCCGCCCCGCGCCCCCGACGACTGGTGCCACAGCGACCTGGCCGCGCTGGACTTCAGCGTCTGCGCCGAGGGTGCGAGCGAGACCGAAATCGGAGTGATTCTTGGTGATTATCCACCGGAGACGGATTCCGAGGACAACCCCGCAACACCTATGTTCACGGTTTCCAACCCGCACGGGACGGTGACGGTGACGACCTTGATGGACGGCCAGGTACATCAGATCGATCTGTCTCCGAAGGTCGCCGCACTGACCGAAGCAGTCCTCGCCGAGGAGATCGTCGTCATCGCCGGCCTGGCCACTCAAGACGCCAGGTCGGCTCAGTACGTGTGCTTGCTGGAGGGAATGAGAGAACACGGTCACGACACCGTGGGCACCCGTGACTTCCTGACCCGCGATCTGCAACTGCCCACCCCGGAACAGGCTCGGGCTGACCGCGCCGAGACGTTCGCGACTCGCTACGCAGGTGAGGAATGACCGAACACCTGGCAAGCAGTTTCGGCACCGCGGTAGGCCTACTGCCGACGTTGCCGGCGCGCTCATTCGAGATGTTCACCGAAATCACCGAACTCGACGAAACTGCCTGCGACGCTTGGGTGGGACGCATCCGTTGCGGTGACACCGATCGGGTCACCATGTTCCGGGCTTGGTACTCGCGAACTAATTTCGGCCAGCTGGCCGGGGCCGCCGACGTATCGATGAACGGCCTTGCCGCCAGGGTGCCGATCGGGGGTCGGTACGGCGATATCACCTACCCGGTGACCTCGCCACTTGCCCTCACGATGGGGTTCGCGGTCAGGGAGTCCGCCGAGGGGAACTATGCCGATGCGATGGAGGCGCTCGACGCTGCACCGGCAGCGGGTGCTGAGTACCTCCTGTCCTGGGTCAAGGCTGTCGTCTACGGTGCGGCCCAGCGGTGGACCGACGTGATCGACGAGGTCCGGACCGCCGGATCGTGGCCGGACAGGTTCTTGGCGGCTGCGGCCGGGGTGGCCCACGGTGTGGCCGCGGCTCATCTTGGGTTGTTCACCGAGGCCGAACGCCGTCTGATGGAATCGAATTCGTCACCTTCGGGCGAAGCCTGCGCTCCGGCTATCGCCTGGTCACTGGCGATGGCCCACCGTGGGCAAGGCAACGAGGAAGCTGCGATCGCGATGCTCGAGTGGCTTCAGGCCACCTATCCCAGTTCCAAAGTGGCTGAAGCGCTGAAAAATCCATCTTGCCGAATGGAGACTACGACAGCGGAGATGATTGCCGCCCGACGCGACCCGTGGGATCCGTCCAGTGTCGAGGCGAACAGTTCCGGCAGGGAGATGCTCTTGGCCGACGCCCAATCAGAACTGGACCGTCAAATCGGACTGGCCAGGGTCAAAGAGCAAATCGAGCGTTATCGCGCCGCCGCACAGATGGCCAAGGTTCGGGCCGCCCGGGGTATGAAGGTCGCGAATGCCTCCAAGCACATGATCTTCACGGGACCACCGGGGACGGGAAAGACGACTGTCGCGCGCGTCGTGGCCAATATCCTCGCGGGCCTGGGAGTGATCGCCGAGCCGAAACTCGTTGAGGTGTCGCGGAAAGACTTCGTCGCCGAATACGAAGGGCAGTCAGCGGTCAAGACCGCACGAACCATCGACCGGGCGATGGGTGGTGTGCTGTTCATCGACGAGGCTTATTCGCTGGTTCAGGAGCGCGACGGTCGCGCCGATCCCTTCGGCACTGAAGCCCTGGACACGTTGCTGGCCCGGATGGAGAACGACCGCGGCCGACTGGTGGTCATCATCGCCGGCTACAGCAAAGATATTGACCGGTTGCTGGAAGTCAACGACGGCCTGCGTTCGAGATTCTCGACCCGCATCGAGTTCGATTCCTACTCCGCGGAAGAGATCGTTGAAATCGCCAAAGTCATTGCCGCTGACAATGACTCGAATCTAGCCGACGATGCCGCCCAACAAGTGCTGGATGCGGCGACGCTACTACTCCAACGCACTACCAGCGACAAGGCGGCGCTCGATATAGCGGGGAACGGCCGCTATGCGCGGCAGCTCGTGGAAGCCGGCGAGCAGACCCGCGATATACGCCTGGCCGGCTCGTCCGATGTCGATTCTCTTGCCACCGAACAACTCAGTGAGATCAGCGGCAAGGACATGGCCGCAGCGATCTCCTCGGTTCACGACCGTCTGAACCTCAACGGCTGAACGATGGCAGGATTTCGACTCACTACCAAGGTCCAGGTCAGCGGCTGGCGGTTCCTGCTGCGCCGCGTCGAGCATGCAATTGTGCGGCGCGATACCCGGATGTTCGACGATCCCCTCCAGTTCTACAGCCGTGCAGTGACCGCGGGCATCGTGATTGCCGTGCTCATCTGTCTCGGCGCCGCACTACTCGCCTATTTCAAGCCGCTCGGGAAGCGCGGTGCAGACAACCTCGTGGTCGACCGCTCCACCAATCAGCTCTACGTGGTACTCCCCGGCACTGGTCAGTTGCGGCCGGTGTACAACGTGACTTCCGCCCGGCTGATCCTCGGCAGCAGCGGCCAGCCCGTCGCGGTCAAGTCTGACGAGCTGGACAGGTTGCCGAAGGGACAGACTCTGGGTATCCCCGGCGCACCGTATGCCACACCGGTGGCCAGCTCTGCCGAGTCGTCGTGGGCCGTGTGCGACACGGTCACCAAACCCGAAAGCGTCGCTCCGGGCGTTGCTGCATCGGTGCTGATCACGCCGCTGGCGCTGGACTCATCGGTGGGAGCCATCCGTACCGATCAAGGCATGCTGATTTCCTACAAGGACCAGGACTGGCTCGTCACCCAAGCCGGACGCCACGCCATAGACCTTTCCGACCGAGCCGTCACCTCGGCTGTGGGAATCCCGGTGACAACGCGGTCCACTCCTATTTCGGAGGGACTGTTCAACGCGCTGCCCAACGCCGGTCCGTGGCAGCTGCCCGGCATCCGCGACGGCGGTGCGCCCAACTCGGTGGGGCTACCTCCAGAACTCGTCATTGGCACGGTCTTCAGGACCGAGTCCGGGGAACGGGGGGACGAACAGTATTTCGTGGTGTTGCCCAACGGCGTGGCAAAGGTCAACAACGCCACTGCCGCCGCGCTGAGGGCGACGAATTCCTACGGGCTGATCTCGCCGCCCCTCATCGAGCCGAGCGCGGTGGCGCGGGTGGTCGAGAGGGTGTACAGCTCGCCCCTACCCGACACTGCGATGGATGTTCTGTCGCGGGACGAAGCACCGACGCTGTGCTGGGCGTGGCAGCGTGAACCGGGAGACCATGGCCCGAAGACAACGGTGATCGTGGGACGTCACCTCCCGTTGCCCGCTTCAGCACTCGACACCGGGATCAGACAGATCAATGGCGATGCCACGGTCCACATCACCAGCGGACGCTACATCCAAGTGCAATCACCGGACCCGCGCTATGGCGAAAGCCTCTACTACGTCGACCCACAGGGTGTGCGCTATGGCCTTCCCAGCCCTGACACGGCCGCGAGGCTGGGTCTGGCGTCACCGCAGAGCGCACCCTGGCAGGTTGTCAGGCTGCTCATCGACGGGCCGGTGCTGTCGACGGAGGCAGCATTGATCGAGCACGACACGCTGCCTGCGGACCCTAATCCCAGAAAAGTCACTGTCGGCCAGTCGGTTCCGGGACAAGCGAGCAGCGGCGGTGGTGGATGACGACCCGTAAGTTCACCCCCACCATCAAGCGTGGGCCACGCCTGACCCCCGGGGAAATCAGCGTGACCCCGCCGGAGGACCTCGGGATCGACATCCCACCCGCCGGAATGCAAAAGGCCCTTCCGTGGGTGCTGGGCGGATGCATGCTGGGCATGATCGCAATCATGATCTTCAGCGGCGTGCGCCAGCTGTCTCCCTACATGTTGATGATGCCGTTGATGATGGTGATGGCAGCCGTCGGATTGGTGGCCAGCGGCGGAAGCGGTGGCAAGAAAGTGCCGGAGATCAATGCTGACCGCAAGGAGTACCTCCGTTATCTCGCGGGACTTCGCACCCGGGTCACCACTTCGGCCGCGGCTCAAGTCACGTTCTTCAACTACCACGCACCGCATCCCGAAGATCTGCTGTCGCTCATCGGCACTCACCGTCATTGGTCGCGTGCGAGCAACGCCGATTTCTACGCGGCGACCCGGATCGGGATCGGCTCGGAGCCAGCGGTCGACCGGCTGTTGAAACCCGCTGTCGGGGGCGAACTCGCCGGCCCTGCGGGTGCCCCACAGCCGCACCTCGAACCCGTCAGCCACATGTGGGTCACCAAGTTTCTCCGTACCCATGGCCTGATCCACGACTGCCCGAAGTTAGTTCAGCTGAGAACATTTCCGACTATCGCGATCGGAGGTGATGCCGACGGTGCATCAGGGCTGCTGCGGGCGATCATCTGTCATTTGGCGGTATTTCACCCGCCTGACCTGCTGCAGATTCGCGTACTGACCGATAGCCCGGAAGACCCGGACTGGGCGTGGATGAAGTGGTTGCCACACGTCCAGCACCCGTCCATGACAGACGCTGCGGGCAGCACCCGCATGGTGTTCACCCGCCCCGACGGGCTCAGTGACCTAACTGCGCGTGGGCCACACGCGGCAGATGCCGTACCTAGCGGACCCTATGTGGTGGTCATCGATTTGACCTCCGGCAGAGCGGGATTCCCGGTAGACGGCCGCTCCGGAGTCACCGTCATCACCTTGGGAAACCACCGCGGCTCGGCCTACCGAATCAGGGTCGACGGGAATGGAAGGGCCGACGACCGGCTGCCGAATCAGACTTTCCGGCCGGTGGCCAACAAGGTGGACAGGGTAACGCCGGGCGACGCCGGGCGGGTGGCGCGCAAGCTGGCCGGCTGGTCGATCACCGGGACGGTCATCGACAAGAACATGCGGGTCCAGAGGAACGTTGCCAGGGAGTGGCACGAGATCGTCGGCGCACCAACCGTCGAGGACGTCACGCCCGCACACTGGCGGGTGTTTTCCGATACCGACCGCGACCGGCTGCGGATTCCGTTCGGACATGAACTCCGGTCCGGCGATATCATGCACCTCGACATCAAAGAAGGGGCCGAGTTCGGCGCCGGGCCGCATGGCATGCTGATCGGCACCACCGGTTCGGGCAAGTCGGAATTTCTTCGGACACTGATTCTCTCGCTGGCGGCCACGCACCATCCAGACCAAATCAACCTCTTGCTGACTGATTTCAAGGGCGGTTCGACGTTCCTCGGCATGGAGCAGCTGCCGCACACCGCCGCCGTCGTCACCAACATGGAAGAAGAAGCCGAGCTGGTCAGCCGGATGGGCGAGGTGCTGACCGGCGAATTGGACCGCCGCCAGTCCGTCCTGCGGCAAGCGGGCATCGAGGTCGGCGCGGCCGGCGCACTATCGGGCGTGACCGAGTACGAGATGCACCGCGAGCGCGGAGCAGACCTGCCGCCGCTGCCGACGCTCTTCGTCGTCGTCGACGAGTTCGCCGAGCTGCTGCAGAATCATCCCGACTTCATCGTTCTGTTCGACCGAATCTGCCGCGTTGGCCGGTCGCTGCGGGTGCACTTGCTGCTGGCCACGCAGTCTCTGAATACCGGCGGAACCCGCATAGACAAACTCGAACCCAATCTGACTTATCGGATCGCCCTGCGCACTACAAGTTCCGCGGAGTCCAAAGCAGTCATCGGGACTCCGGAAGCTCAGTACATTTCCAACAAGGAGAGCGGGGTGGGATTCTTACGGGTTGGCATGGAGGACCCGGTGAAGTTCCAGAGTGCCTACACCGGCAACCCCTACCTGCCCGCCGCGGTGCAGGCCACCGGCGCCGTCGACGCTCCGAACCCAACTGACAACAGCCTCCGTATCCACCGTTTCACCGCCGGCCCGGTTCTCGACGGGACGTTTACGCCATGACCTCAAGCGAGCAATGTCAGCAAATACTGCGCGAGGTCGTCCTGGCGCAACTGAGTACCAGCGCGAATCACGCCTACCGAATGTGGTTGCCACCCTTGGCCGATCCCACACCTGTCGATGAGATCATCTCTCGCGATGACCACCGTCGTCCGCTGCGGATCGGCCTGGGCGTCATGGACGAGCCGCGCCGGCACCGCCAGGAGGTATGGGGCATCGATGTCGCGACCGCGGCGGGCAACATCGCCGTCGGTGGTGCCCCGCAGACGGGCAAATCCACTTTCCTGCAGACGCTCATCCTGTCAGCGTCTGGGTCCCACACGCCACGTCAACTGCAATTCTATTGCGTCGACATGGGCGGCGGCGGCCTGATGTACATCGAGGACCTCCCGCATGTTGGTGGAGTCGCCACACGAGCCGAACCCGACCGCGTCAACCGAGTGGTAGCGGAGGTCAAAACAGTTCTGCGACAACGTGAACAGACGTTCAAGCAATATCGCGTCGGTTCCATGGCCGACTATCGGCGGCTGCGGGAAGATCCCGATCATCCGGCAGCGGCGGATCCTTTCGGGGACGTCTTTCTTGTCATCGACGGCTGGTCGGCGTTCGCTGCCGAATTCACCGATCTTGAGACGTTCGTTCAAGATATCGCGGGCCAGGGCCTGGCGTACGGGGTGCACACAGTGATCTCAACGACGCGTTGGACAGAGCTCAAGGCACGCGTGCGTGACTACCTCGGCACCAAGGTGGAGTTCCGGCTCGGCGACGTCAACGAGACCCAGGTGGATCGCATCACACGCGAGATTCCGGTGAACCGCCCCGGCCGCGCCGTGTCGACCGACAAACACCACCTGATGATCGGGGTGCCGCGGCTGGACGGGGTGCACAGCGCCGAGGCGCTGGTACCCGCAATCTCGGCGGCCGTTCAGGAGATCGCCACCCGCCATACCGACCAGGCCCCCCGTGTGCGGGTGCTGCCCGAGCGGGTTTATCTGCGCGAGTTGGATGCCGACCCACCGGGCCCGGAATCGGACTACCGCACCCGCTGGACCGTCCCTGTCGGCATACGCGAGTCGGATCTGACCGTCGTGCACAACCGGATGCACACCAGTCCCCATCAACTGATCTTCGGAGCGTCCAAATCAGGCAAGACCACGATCGCACACGCCGTGGCTCGGGCGATATGCGCCCGGAACAGCCCCGAACAGGTGCGCTTCATGGTCGCCGACTACCGGTCTGGCCTGTTGGAGGCAGTCCCAGCGACGCATCTACTGGCGGCGGGGGCGATCAACCGCAACCACACGATGCTGGAGGCCTCGGTCAAGGCGCTGGCGACCAACCTCACCCAGCGGCTGCCGCCGGCAGATCTGACACCGGCGCAGCTGCGGTCGCGTTCCTGGTGGACGGGCCCGGATATCGTGCTGTTGGTCGACGACTGGCACATGATCGTGGCGGCCGGCGGGATGGTGTCGCCGATGGCCCCACTCGCGCCGCTGATTCCGGCGTCCGCGGACATCGGTCTGCACCTCGTCGTGACCTGCCAGATGAGCCAGGCGCACCGGTCCACGATGGACAAGTTCATCGGCGCTGCCTACGGCGCGGGAACACCGACGATGTTCCTGTCCGGGGAGAAGCAGGATTTCCCGTCGCGCGAGATTCTGGTCCAGAAAAGGCCGCCTGGACAGGCTTTTTACGTAACCCCGGATGGGAAAGAAGTGATTCAAGCGACGTATGTGGATCCACCCGAGGAAGAAGCGTTCGCGACACTCGCAAAGCGCGGTTAATATTGCTCCGAAGCTCATCCAGCAAACTTTCCATGAGTCGCGAACGCGAAGCGTTAAGGGGCTACACAGCACCCTTTCAGGTGTATCGTTGCCGGTCGAGTGATGACAAGAACAGAAGTGTGTCGTGAAAAAGTGAGGAGTGCGGCAAATGCAGCAACTAACCCACAGTGCCGGAGTGGTAGCCGTAGGTGGTCAGGTCATCGCGAATGGAGCGCGCGGTGTGGCCAGCGGTACCGCTGCGACCGCGGCGGTCAGCGCACTCGCTCCCGCCGGGGCGGATGAGGTGTCGCTGATGGCGGCGACGACCTTTGTCGCCGAAGGGGTGCAAACCCTGGGCATCAACGCGTTGGCTCAGGAAGAGATCGCCCGCGCCGGTGCCACGGTTGTCGAGATCGCCGGCGTCTACCAGGCTGTAGACGGTGAAAACGGCGCGACGCTGATCTGACCCGAGCCGGATACCGAGACGAGTCGAGTGCGTAATGGCTGTGCCGACGTTGCCCATTCCACCCATCTGGGGGGCCTTCCCGCCAGAGGTGAACACCTCGCGCCTGATGGCCGGGGCAGGTCCCGCGCCGATGATGCAGGCCGCCGCGGGATGGGAAGCACTTGCGATCTCGCTGGAGACTCAAGCCGACGAATTGTCGGCCAGTCTGGTGTCGCTGGCTCAAGTGTGGCAGGGAACGGGCAGCGAGCAGGCCATCCGGGCGTCGGTGCCGATGGTCGGCTGGCTGCGGATGCTCTCGATGCAGGCCCACAAGCGTGCCGTCCAGGCCTCGGCCCAGGCCACTTCGTATTCGACCGCGCTGGCGACCGCGCCGCAGCTGCCCGAGATCGAGCTGAATCACGTCACCAACGCGGTGCTCAACGCGACCAACTTCCTGGGCGTCAACGCCGTTCCGATAGCGCTGAATGAGGCGGACTACGTGCGGATGTGGGAACAGGCGGCAACCGTGATGACTGTTTACGAGGCCGAAACCATCGTCAACGCTACCTTCGAGCCGATCGCTCCGCCGACGCCAATTGTGTTGCCGGGAGCCGCGCAAGCGGCTATGGCCGCGGGCATGTCCAGTGCGGCCCCGATGACGGGAAGCGCCGTGGTTCGCGACGCGGTGTTCAGCCACGTCAGCGGCCAGGGGAAGGCCGACGAAGCTGCGCTCAAGGGCGGCCGGGCTGAAGCGTTGACCATTCAAGCGGCCAACCAGGGCCGCTCGCCTGGCAACCCGGCGAATGCCATTCAGCAAGATCCGTTGCAGGGCATACAGACGGCTTCCCAGCTTGGGTCAACTCTCGGCCAGCTGCCTCAGCAGATGCTGCAGGGGGTGACGCAGCCTTTTCAACAACTTACCCAGCCCCTCCAGCAGATGTCGTCGATGTTCGGTCAGATGAGTGGACTGGTCGGCAACGACAGTGGCGCACAGGTCGGGATCCTGGGCGCGGCACCGTTTTCCAATCACCCCGCGCTCGGCGGAAGCGGAGCCGCCGCCGGGTCGGGTATGGTCCGCGCCGCCTCACTGCCTGGGGCAGGGGGGACCGCGGCGCGCACCCCACTGATGTCTCAGCTGATCGGAAATGAATTGCAGCCCAGGCTGTCCCCGGTGGCGCTGGGCGTGGGCGCGGCGGCTGGAGCTTCGGCAGCCGGACTCGCACCCGCCGCGGGAGGCGGTCCGCTGGGCATTCTGGGCCGGCGCGGGAAGAGCAGCGGCGACAAGGCCGGCCTGAATGCGCCGGCGCCGCTAGTGCATGACCTCAATGAGGACGAAGACGACGACTGGTGAGCGTCCCCACAACCCGCCGACCGCCTGGGTCGGGAGGGCTCGCCACACCGGCGAGCGGACAGGTGAAAAGAGAGAAGGTCAGCAATGAGTCTGGTTACCGCGGATACTCCGCAACTCATCACGGAGGCGGCGAACTTCGACCGAATCTGCGGCGAGTTGTCGTCGATACTCGCCCAAGTCGAGTCGACCGCCGCGAGTCTTCAGGCAAGCCTGAACAGCGAGGGCGCCGGGGCCGCAGCGCAGGCAGCGTTGCTCCGCTTCAACGAGGCGTCCAGCCAGCAGATCCGTCTGCTCAACGACATCTCACAGAACATTCACACCAGTGGTGCCTCGTACCTCAACACCGACGCGAACAACGCTGACGACCTCGCGTCGCAGATGCAGATCAACTAAGAGACCGCGGAAATAGGAGAACAGACATGGGACAGATCGAATACAACTTCGCCGGTATCGAAAGCGGTGCCGGCGAACTCCAGTCCGCGGTTGTGCGCACGTTGGGGCTGTTGGAGGAGGGCAAGGGTTCACTGGCTCGGCTGCAGGGCGCCTGGATCGGTGATGGCTCGATGTCATACCAGGCCGTCCAGCAGCGCTGGGACAACAACTCCGCAGAACTCAACCAGGCGTTGCAGAGCCTTGGGCACGCGGTCAGCAACTCCGGTTCCACGATGGGCACCACCGAGAACGGTGTCGTCGGGACCTTTACCTAACCGCATCGGAGCACGCGGGTGGGCGAGCCCAGTGAGGGATCGCCCACCGCGGCTTCATGTCACAACCTTGAGAGGTGCACATGTCGGCCGACTACGACCAGCTTTTCCACTCCCCGGATTCCGCGCGCGCAGTCAACGAGGACGCCGAGCGCGATGCCGCAACAACCCGCCGGGGCGTCGCCATGGCACCAGTGGGTGACGCGACGCCACCCCCGATGCCGTTCGCGACGCCGCCGACTCAGGCGGCTCCAGTGCCTCCACCCAGGCAGACAGAAGTCACCAGCCAGATCCCGCCAATCGAGGCGGCGGCGTCCCAACCTGTCTGCGACGCAGGGTTGATGCGTGCCCCGCTGAGCCCGGTTCGCTCAGGCGCCGCCCGCGAGGAGCATCCGGCCCCTGGCTCGGCGCCCGGTCCGGGGACTCAGCAATTCGTCACCAGCGAGGGCGCTTGGACATCGGATGGCCAGTCCGCAACGAGCACGCCAATGATGGGCAATCACCGCGCCATCGACGCATTGGCACACGTCGGTGTCCGTAGCGCGGTGAAAATGCCACCGCAACGTGGCTGGCGGCGCTGGATCTATCTTTTGGCCCGGATCAACCTCGGCCTGTCGGCGGACGAGCTGTACGAGATAGAGCTGCACCAACGCATCCGCCGTAACGCGCGTGACTCCTACCAGATCGGTGTCTTCGGACTCAAGGGCGGGGTGGGGAAGACGGCGTTGACGGTCGCGCTCGGCTCGGCGCTGAGCAAGATACGAGGCGATCGGATCCTGGCCGTCGATGCGGATCCCGATGGCGGCAATCTGGCTGACCGAGTCGGGCGCCAGTCCGCAGCTACTATCGCCGATCTACTGACCGATACGGAGCTGCACCGCTACAACGACATTCGTGCATACACGAGCATGAACAACTCGAATCTCGAGGTGTTGTCCTCGGCGGAGTACAGCACGGCGCGGCGCGAGTTCAACGACCAAGACTGGAATGGCGCTACGGACATCGCCTCGCGCTACTACAACCTGGTTCTCGCTGACAGCGGAGCCGGTCTCTTCCAGCACGCCGCACGCGGCGTGCTGTCGACGGTGTCCGGTCTGGTGATCGTCGCGAGTGCCTCGATCGATGGTGCCCGCCAGGCAGCCGTCACAGTGGATTGGCTGCGGCAGAACGGCTATCAGGATCTGCTGGGACGTTCGTGCGTGGTAATCAACCATGTGGTGCCGGGTAAGCCAAACGTGGACATCGAGGACCTGGTCCGGCAATTCGAGAGGCATGTGCCACCAGGTCGAGTGATAGTCCTCCCGTGGGACAAACACATCGCAGCGGGTACCGAAATCCAGCTCGGGCTATTGGGAAAGGTGTTTGAGCGCCGGATCGTCGAATTGGCCGCAGCGCTTTCCGATGACTTCGACAGGATCGAACGGCGTTGACCGTGTCAGCCACATCCCCTCCAGCGGCGAACGCCGCGCCCGAAGAGCTTTCGACCACGCGGGTCACGATACTGACAGGTCGGCGGATGACCGATCTGGTGCTGCCGTCGGCGGCGCCGATCGAGACCTACGTGGACGAGACGGTGGCGGTATTGGCCGACATCTCTGCGGGCACGCCCGCAGATGTGTTGGCGGGCTTCGACTTCAACGCTCAAGGGGTCTGGTCCTTCGCCCGTCCCGGTGCCCCACCGATCAAGCTCAGCGAATCACTCACCGAGGCAGGAGTGGTCGACGGCGCACTGCTTATCGTGGTGCCGGTCAGCCGCACGGAACGCTACCGACCATTGGTCGAGGATGTGATCGACGCGATCGCGGTGCTCGACGAGACACCGGAGTTCGATCGCGCCGCACTGTACCGGTTCGTCGCGGCAGTTCTGCCCCTGGCCGTAGCGACCATCACAGCGGTCTCCCTGCTGACATGGGCAGGGAGACGAGACTGGTGGTGGGCACTTGCGCTGGGCGTGCTGGGCCTGGCGCTGATGAGCGGCAGCACATTGGCACAAAATCGCTACCGAAACCTCGATATGGCAGAGAGCCTCCTTGCCTCATCGTTGCTGACTCTGGGAGCCGGAGCGATGCTTGCCGTGCCACTGCCGCGCGGCGTGGAGAACCCCGGGGCGCCGCAGATCGCCGGCGCTGGCTCCTTGGTACTGCTCTTCGTGCTGGCGACGCGCGGCGGCCCGAGGCGACGAGCCGGGGTCGCAGCCTTCCTGGCCGTGGTGGCAACAGCAGTGACCTTTGCCGCGGTCGCCTTCGGTTATGGATGGGGAAGCTGGGTACCCCCCGCGGCGATCGCCTTCGGTTTGATCGTTGTGACCAATGCAGCGAAACTCACTGTTGCGGTCGCCCGCGTCGCCTTGCCACCAATCCCATTACCCGGAGAAACGGTCTCCAATGATGAACTGCTGGATCCTGTTGCGACGTCGGATACATCGGAGGAGTCAGTGACCTGGCAGGCGATCATCGCTTCAGTGCCCGACTCCGCGGTGCGCCTGACCGAGCGAAGCGATCTGGCCAAGCGGCTGCTCATCGGGTTCCTGATGGCAGGTGCGTTGATCTCGTCGGTCGGTTCGATAGCCGTTGTTGTCCAGGGGCACTTCTTTATTCACAGCCTGATCGTGTCAGGTCTGGTGGCGGTGGTTTGTGGATTCCGATCCCGGCTCTATGCCGAGCGCTGGTGCGCATGGGCATTGATGTCGGCGGCGGTGGCGATTCCAACCGGTGTGATGGTGCGGATCTGCCTCTGGCATCCGGATCGAGCCTGGCTGGTGCTCACGTTGTATACCGGCCTAACCCTGGTCACGGTGATAGTGATCGGAGCGAAGGACCGGGTTCGACGGGTGTCGCCAGTTGTCAAGAGGACTCTCGAACTCGTCGACGGTGCCGCGATCGCCGCGGTGGTTCCGCTACTGCTGTGGATCTCCGGCGTGTACGACCTGCTGCGAAATCTGCGGTTGTAAGCGTCCGGCGTCGAAACTGAAGGTGTTTGCGAGATTTGAGGCATACATCGCGCACACCTTCAGTTTCGGCGGGAAGCTCAGGGCGTGACGATGTTGAAGCTTGGGTCGGGCTTGTCGAGCACGCCGACGAGGGCTGCGAGCACTTCGGCGTCTCCAGCGATCTCCAAACCTGGAGACGTGTTGTCGCCCGCTGCCAGCGTGAGCAACCGCACCCGGGTCGCCAGCCGGATCGTCGCCTGAGCTGTGCCCTCTTCAGCCGCGACCTTGCGATAGACGAGCACCCCATTGCGCAGCGCGAGCCTGTAGTTGGTCGCGCTGTCGAGAAACGTGACGTCGATGGCAATGTCGAGGTCCCAGGCGCGCGGGCCGTTGACGCTGATCGCCAGCACATCGAACATCTGCTCCGGTGTCAGCTGGCCGGCGATCGAGGTCGACGAGACCTGCGTCGGGGTGCCGAAATTGCCGTCCCGCAACTCCGTGGCACCGGCCAGGAAGAAGTTGCGCCACGGCGCTGTTTCGGAGCCGTAGGCCAGTTGCTCCAGGGTGTCGGCGTACAGCTGCCGCGCAGCCTGGTGGGTGTCGTCAGTAAACATCGCATGGTCGAGAAGGGTTGCCGCCCAACGGAAATCTCCCGCATCGAAGGCATCCTTGGCCAGCCCGACCACCTTGTCCATCCCACCCATTGCCGCGATATAACGCGGCCCGATCGCTTCGGGAGGGTGCGGCCACAGGCGTGCGGGGTTGCCGTCGAACCACCCCATGTAGCGCTGGTAGACAGCCTTGACGTTGTGGCTGACCGAGCCGTAGTAGCCGTGGGCATGCCAGGCCCGCTCGAGCGCGGGGGGCATCGCAAACGTCTCGGCAATCTCGATGCCGGTGAGTCCCTGGTTGAGCTGGCGCAGCGTCTGGTCGTGCAGGTAGGCATACAAGTCCCGTTGCAGCGAAAGGAATTCGACGATCCGCTCCGCGCCCCAGGTCGGCCAGTGATGTGAGGCGAAAACGACGTCGGCGCGGTCGGTGAAGGTGTCGATGGCCTCGGTGAGATACCCGGCCCAGCCGTGCGGGTCACGCACCAGCGCGCCGCGCAGGGTCAGCAGGTTGTGCAGATTGTGGGTAGCGTTCTCGGCCATACACAGGGCGCGGTACCGGGGAAAGTAGAAATGCATTTCTGCGGGCGCCTCCGTGCCCGGCGCCATCTGGAATTCGATCTCCACACCGTCAATGGTGTGCTTCTCCCCCGTTTCGCGGATGTCGACAGTCGGCACGATGATCGCCACCTCCCCCGTCGACGGGGTCTGCCCGAGCCCGCACCCCACCTGGCCCTGCGGGCCCCGGTCCAGGGCAGCGCCGTACATGTAGCCGGCGCGGCGTGCCATCGCGGTGCCCGCGTAGACGTTTTCCTGCACGGCATGCTCGGTGAAGCCTTCGGGGGCCAGCACCGCCACCGTTCCTGCGTCGACGTCGGCCTGCGTCGTCACACCGAGTACACCACCGAAATGGTCGACGTGGCTGTGGGTGTAGATGACGGCCTTGACGACGCGGTCGCCGCGATGCTGCCGGTACAGCGCCAGCGCCGCGGCCGCGGTCTCGGTGGAGACCAGGGGGTCGATCACGATGACCCCGGTGTCCCCTTCGACGAAGGTGACATTGGACAGGTCGAGTCCGCGAACCTGGTAGATGCCCTCGACCACCTCGTAGAGACCCTGCTTGGCGACCAGCTGCGACTGCCGCCACAGGCTGGGATGCACCGTGGCCGGGGCCTCCCCGGCCAGGAAGGCGTAGGCGTCGTTGTCCCACACCACGCGTCCGTCCGCAGCCTTGATGACGCACGGGCGCAACGCCGCGATGAACCCCCGGTCGGCGTCCTCGAAGTCCTTGGTGTCCTCGAACGGCAAGGCGCTCAGGTGCGCATGGTGGGCGGTCTCGATTGTCGCGGTAGGCGGTTTGTTCTCCATATCTGCAGAGAGTGCCACGACCTCGGCCCCGGCGGTGGTTGACTGCGGCAATGGGTGTACGCCGAGTGGTCACCGGACACGATGCGTCCGGCAAGTCCGTGTTCGTCAGCGACGACACTGTCGCACCACGTACCCCGGTGTTGTTGCCCGGGTCGGAATTCACCATGCTGTGGGGCGGCGACACCGCTCCGCAGTTCCCCGACGACGGATCGATGCCGGACTGGCACACGTACTTTCCACCGATCGGCGGATTCCGGTTCTCGATGTTCACCCTGCCGCCCGGAACCGCCAAAATCGATCCCGGCCAACTCAGCGCCGAGGAAGCGCTGGCCGACGCGGAGGACAAACTGCCCGGCCTGCTCGGCTACCTGGAACCCGACGATCCAGGAATGCATACCACCGACACCATCGACTTCGAAGTGGTGCTGGAGGGGACGGTTGTTCTCGAACTCGACGACGGCGCGGAGGTCACACTGCACCCGGGCGACACCGTCATCCAGAACGGCACCCGGCACCGCTGGCGCAACCCCGGCGACACTGTGGCCCGCCTCGCGCTGTTCGTGTGCGGAGCCTCCCACACCGGCATCCCCCGCGTGTCATCGACCTGAACGACGGTCAGCACGTGACTTTGATGCCCGACTACGTCGATCCCGCGTCCTCCCGACGGTCGGATGGCCTGTACGCAAGTCGCCTGGCCGGTGCAGATTGTGAAATTCATCACCATTTGTTATAAGTTGAGTTAGGATGCCCGG
This sequence comes from Actinomycetes bacterium, assembly GCA_022601135.1. Taxonomy (GTDB): domain Bacteria; phylum Actinomycetota; class Actinomycetes; order Mycobacteriales; family Mycobacteriaceae; genus Mycobacterium. Next base: position 26,076 of record JAHZJB010000165.1, read on the forward strand.
AGTGGGTGCGGCTAGTTCCGAGGGGAAGGGTCGGGTTCCTCCTTTAGGTCATCCAAGTCTCGATGGTGTGGGTCTACGACTGGAGGCTGGGTGACACGCGACCAGGGGCCGCCCGGGAATCCCCCCAAATACACCCGCCTTTCCGACACCCGCCTTTCCGGTGAGGCGCTGTGGTTCGCGGTGCTCAACCGCTACGAACTCGAACAACACGAACTTCTGATATTGCGCGAAATCGTGCGCTGCGTCGACGACCTCGATCGGCTGGCGAACGTCAGCGGCAAGCAAGGCGCAGTCACCGCCGGCGGGGGTATCCATCCGGCGCTGGCTGAAGCGCGGCAGATGCGAATAACCCTGGCCACCCTCATCGGAGCACTTCGATTGCCCGACGCGAACGAGGAGGAGCACCCGGGGGATCAGGTATCCATCCGCCGGCCTCGCCGTCGGCCTGCCGTGCGAAGTGTCGACCCCACCGCGCCACGGCCGGCCGCGCGCGAGGTTGTCCGCAGTGGTGAAGCGCCACCGCCAACGCCAGCCCCCCGCGCGGTCGTGCGCAGAATCCATCCACCCGAGCCGGCTGCGGGGCGCCACTTGGCCGATGAACGTACAGCCGGTTACACCCAACTGTCCGTGCACGAACTACTGACGAAGGTTCGCAAGAGTTAATTCGCTACCCGCGCAGCGCCCGGGGCGATTTTCGTGGGCGCGCCCGAAGGGATTCGAACCCCTAACCTTCTGATCCGTAGTCAGATGCTCTATCCGTTGAGCTACGGGCGCCAAGCACGTACACGTACACGTACGATCCGGGAGTCTACTGACCCACGAAATAGACGGCGGAGGCGGAGGGATTTGAACCCTCGATGGGTATAAACCCAAACCGCATTAGCAGTGCGGCGCCATAGACCACTAGGCGACGCCTCCACGCCAATTCCAATTCACGTGCCGGTTTTTTCACCAGAACAAGAGCCGAAAGCAGCCCGCTTAGCCTAATGCCTGAACAATTAGGGCACACTTGCCGGTAATGGGCGGTGATATTCACACTCTCGCAATTGATTGCGGGGGCGGCGGGATTAAAGGATCCGTGCTCGACGAAGCCGGGACCATGCGCAGCGCACCAATCAGAGTGCCCACCCCGTACCCACTCACCACCGAACTTTTTGTTTCAACCTTGCTGGATTTGGCGGCACAACTACCGTCAGCGCAACGCGCGACCGTTGGCCTGCCCGGCATGATCCGGCACGGTGTGGTGATTACGACCCCGCACTACATCACTCGCTCTGGCCCCCGATCCAAAATCCTGCCCGAGTTGGTTGTGCAATGGGAAAATTTTGATGCCCGTACAACCCTGACGAATGCGTGGAATATGCCCACAATCGTTCTCAACGACGCTGAAATTCACGGGGCTGGGGTGATCGCTGGATCCGGCCTAGAGTTAGTTCTCACTTTGGGCACCGGTGTGGGGAGTGCAATTTTTGACGGCGGTGTTTTGGCGCCTCACTTAGAACTCTCGCAGTCACCCGTTCGTTGGGGGCTTTCCTATGACACATATATAGGTGAGCATGAACGCAAACGCCTCGGCGACGCCCTCTGGTCTCGCAGGGTTGCCCGAGCAGTTGACGTGTTGCGCCCCGTGTTTTTATGGGACCGGCTCTACCTCGGCGGAGGTAATGCTCGAGCACTTACACCAACTGCAATCGCGCGCCTGGGCGACGACGTTGTTATTGTTCCTAACACCGCGGCCCTGGTGGGCGGTTCTAGAGTTTGGCAACTGCCCCAGCAATAAGCACACCTGTAGTAAGCACACCTCAAAAAAAAGGAAGTCACATGAAGGTTTCTGCATACGCCGCACCAAGCCCCGGAGCACCGCTCGAGCCGACAACGATCGAACGTCGAGACCTGCGCCCACATGACATTTTGATTGACATTAAATTTTCTGGGATCTGCCACTCTGACATTCACCAAGGCAGAGAAGAGTGGGGCCAGGCAATTTTTCCCATGGTTCCCGGACACGAAATCGCGGGTGTTGTCACCGAAGTTGGTTCTGCTGTCACAAAATTCAAGGTGGGCGACCACGCCGGTGTTGGTTGCTTTGTTGACTCGTGCCGCGAGTGTGACAACTGCAAGGCTGGACTTGAGCAGTACTGCCTAGGTCACGTGTCGGTGACCTACAACGGCCGCGAGGCAGACAAGGAAACACCAACCTACGGTGGCTACTCAACCGCGATCGTGGTGGACGAAAATTACGGACTAAAAATCCCGGACAGCCTCGCACTCGACGTTGCAGCGCCACTTATGTGCGCGGGCATCA
>JAHZJB010000166.1 GCA_022601135.1 Actinomycetes bacterium
CCAAAGAAGCCCTGCGATGCCTAAAACGACACCTCGCCCGAACCGTCTACCGACGACTACACACCGATGAACACTCCCGCCAAACCGCACAACACACCCACACCAAAGCCGCAGCTTGACATAGGAGCAATGCGCGCTCGCCGGGAGTCAGCCGAGAGCCGGGAGTCAGCCGAGAGCCGCGGCGAGGGCCCGCACCACGTCATCGGCGGAACCGGTGGCCGCATAGCCGGCGGCCAGACGATGCCCGCCGCCGCCGAATCTGCTGGCGACCGAGGCAAGGTCCCAGGACTTCGCCCGCATCGACACCGACCAGTGACGCGGCTCGATCTCCTTGAACACCGCCGCCACCTCGGCCTGCTGCGTGGTCCGCACGATGTCGACGATGCTCTCGACTTCCTCTGGCTGCGCGTTGACCCATTCTTGGTTGGTGACCACGACGTACACCAGACCGTGCCCATCGACGGCGTCGGGTAGCAGCCGGGCCGATCCCAGGACCCGCGACAGCATGGGCAACCACGCGAAGGGATGGGTGTCCAGCAGGGTGCGGCTGATCGATGCGTTGTCTACGCCCAACTCGACCAGACGCGCAGCCAGCCGATACGCGCGGGCACTCGCCCAACGGAACGACCCGGTGTCTGTTGCCAAACCCGCGTAAAGGCAGTGCGCGATATCCGCGTCGATCGCCCGACCCCAGGCGTCCAGCAGTTCGGCCACCAACATGGTCGTCGAATCCGCCGCCGGATCGACAAAGTTCGCGGTACCGAACAAGTGGTTGGAAGCGTGGTGATCGATGACCAGCACCGGGCGACCGGGAGCCACGACATCGCGCAGCTTGCCCAGCCGGTTCACGCCCGGAATGTCCACGGCGACCACCAGGTCGGTATCGCGACGAAGTTTCTCGGGCGGCACCAGCAGGTGCGTGCCCGGCAAGGACTGCAATGACTGTGGCAGTTGGGCGGGCTCCGCGAAGCTGACCTCGACGTCTTTGCCGGCGCGATCGAGCGCCATCGCCAGCGCCAGCCCGGAGCCGAGGGTGTCGGCGTCGGGAAAAACATGGCACACAACGCTGACGGAACCGACCGCCGACAGCAGCCCGGCGGCAGCGCTGGCATCGACGCGCGCGCCCGTCACCGGGGCGTCAGCCGTCGTCGAGTCTGTCATCACATGACGTGGAGTCACCCGTATCCTCAGCGTCCGGCCTGTCCGTGCTCCCCTGGCTTGGCTCGTCCTGCGCCCCGCTTGCACGGTACGGGTCGGCGTCGCCAGCGTGTTTGGCACCTTGCCGAACTCTGGCCAAATCCTCATCTGCCGCCCGCGCACGAGCCAGCAATTCCTCCATGTGCCGAGCGGTATCGGGGACCTTGTCGAGCACGAACGCCAGCGTCGGGGTGAAGCGCACACCGGTGGCGGCACCGACCTTGCTGCGCAGCGTTCCCTTGGCCCGCTCGAGCGCCGCCGCGGCCGCCGCATAGTCGGGTTCTTCCTGCAACGTCTGGCCGCGGACCGTGTAGTACACCGTGGCGTCATGAAGGTCCCCGGTGACCTTCGTGTCCGTGATGGTCACGAAGGCCAGCGGGGGATCTTTGATCTCCAACTCGATCGCCGTGGCCACGACCGCGCCGATCCGCTTGGACAACCGACGGGCCCGACCGACGTCAACCACGACCGCCGCCTGCGACGCTCTCTTCCCGGCTCATCAGGAACGTTCTTTTTCGACGAGCTCGTACGCCTCGATGACGTCGCCTTCCTTGATGTCGTTGTAGCTCAACGTCAGACCACACTCGAAGCCTTCGCGCACCTCGGTGACGTCGTCTTTCTCCCGGCGCAGGGACTGAATCGTGACGGTCTCGGCGACCACGATGTTGTCACGCAGCAGCCGCGCCTTGGCGTTGCGCCGGATGATGCCCGACGTCACCAGGCAACCCGCGATATTGCCGACCTTGGAGGACCGGAACAACGCGCGGATCTCGGCGCGACCGAGTTCCTTCTCCTCGTAGACCGGCTTGAGCATGCCCTTGAGCGCGCTCTGGATCTCGTCGATCGCCTGGTAGATCACCGAGTAGTAGCGGATGTCGACGCCCTCGCGGTTGGCCAGCTCGGTGGCCTTGCCCTCCGCACGGACGTTGAAGCCGAGGATGATCGCGTCCGACGCCGACGCCAGGTTGACGTTGGTCTCGGTGACACCGCCCACACCGCGATCGATGACCCGCAGCTCGACTTCTGCATCGATCTCGATGCCGAGCAGGGCTTCCTCCAGCGCCTCCACGGTGCCGGAGTTGTCGCCCTTGAGGATCAGGTTGAGCTGGCTGGTTTCCTTCAGCGCCGAATCCAGGTCCTCCAGGCTGATCCGCTTACGAGCGCGTGCTGCCAGGGCGTTGCGCTTACGGGCGCTGCGTCGATCCGCGATCTGGCGGGCGATCCGGTCCTCGTCGACAACGAGGAGGTTGTCGCCGGCACCGGGCACCGACGTGAATCCGATGACCTGGACCGGCCGCGACGGTAGCGCCTCCGAAACGTCCTCGCCGTGCTCATCGACCATCCGGCGGACCCGCCCGTAGGCGTCGCCCGCCACGATCGAGTCGCCGACCCGCAGCGTTCCGCGCTGAATGAGCACGGTGGACACCGGTCCGCGACCGCGGTCCAGGTGCGCCTCGATGGCCACACCCTGTGCTTCCATATCCGGGTTTGCCCGCAGGTCCAGGGCCGCGTCGGCGGTCAGCAGCACCGCATCCAGCAGCGCGTCGATGTTGGCGCCCTGTTTGGCCGAGATATCGACGAACATCGTATCGCCGCCGAAGTCCTCGGCGACCAGTCCGTATTCGGTGAGCTGGCCACGGATCTTGGCAGGGTCGGCGCCCTCCTTGTCGATCTTGTTGACCGCGACCACGATCGGCACGTCGGCCGCCTGCGCGTGGTTGATGGCCTCCACCGTCTGGGGCATCACACCGTCATCGGCAGCAACCACCAGGATGGCGATATCGGTGGCCTTGGCGCCCCGGGCACGCATGGCGGTGAACGCCTCGTGACCCGGGGTGTCGATGAAGGTAACCAGCCGCTCGTTGCCATCCAGTTCGGTGAGAACCTGGTAGGCGCCGATGTGCTGGGTGATACCGCCGGCCTCGCCCTCGTGGACGTTGGCCTGCCTGATGCTGTCCAGTAGACGGGTCTTGCCGTGGTCGACGTGGCCCATGACGGTGACCACCGGGGGACGCTGCTCGAGATCGTCCTCGTCGCCTTCGTCCTCACCGTAGGTCAGGTCGAAGGACTGCAGAAGCTCGCGGTCCTCGTCCTCCGGGCTGACCACCTGGACGACGTAGTTCATCTCGCTACCGAGCAGTTCGAGGGTCTCGTCACCGACCGACTGGGTCGCCGTGACCATCTCACCGAGATTGAACAGCGCCTGCACCAGCGATGCCGGGTTGGCGTCGATCTTCTCGGCGAAGTCCACCAGAGAAGCGCCACGAGCCAGCCGAATCGTCTCGCCATTGCCATGGGGCAATCGCACCCCACCGACTACCGGTGCCTGCATGTTCTCGTATTCGGCGCGTTTCGCCCGCTTCGACTTGCGGCCGCGGCGCGGCGCGCCGCCGGGACGGCCGAACGCGCCCGCAGCTCCGCCACGCTGGCCGGGACGGCCACCGCCGCCGGGACGGCCACGGAAACCCGCTCCGCCTCCTGGGGGGCCACCTGGGCCACCGCCGCGGTAGTTACCGCCTCCACCGCCCGGGCCGCCGCCACGGCCGCCGCCCGCGCCCGCGCCGGCACCTCGGCCACCTGGGCCGGGGC
>JAHZJB010000014.1 GCA_022601135.1 Actinomycetes bacterium
AGGACTCCGACTCTGAGGAGTCGGTGACTGGGCCTGACGGTTTGGGTTCGGTGGCGGGCGATGAGGCGGCTGCGGCGGTCGAGGGTGAGGCCGAAGCTGAGGCGCTGGCTGCCGAGGTCGAAGATGAGTCCGAGCCCGAGGAAGAGCCTGAGAAGGAGGCCGACCAGGAGCCTGAGGAGTCGGTGGTTGAGGAGTCCGATACCGATGGGCCCGGAACAGATTCCGATGAGCAGGTCGGCGGCATCCGTAGATGGCTGCGTCGTCGCAGGAGCCGAGATTAGTGAAGAGCGGCCGACTGGACACTGGCTCGTTCCGCTGACGTGTCGCCTATCAGCGGCGCTCTGACCCGAGCATCCTTTTCACGACCGACCGACTGGGGTCGTTATCCCGTTCGCCGAGCAGAAACTCCATCCCGGCCTCCACTGCGCTCTTGGTCTGATCACGTATCTTCCGCACGACGGAATCGTCGGCATGTTGTCCCGACAAGGCCTCGGTAGGAATCGGTTCACCGAACCAGTAGTACTGCCGTTCCGGCCGCGGAAACGGCGTGATGCCGATACCGCGCGTTATCGGCATTGCATCCGTACTGCCTAGTACCTTCTCGACGAACAATCGCGTCGGGCTAAGCAGTGGGTTGTCTCCGTCGATCAGGATGTCGACAGCCTCCTCCGCTCCGACTGCGGCGAACGGCACGATGGTATAGCCGTGCTCAATGGCCAGCCGGGCGAAACCCATGCGCTCCTTCCAAATGAGTCGGTACTTCTCACCCTTGCGTTTGGCGACCTCGCGTCCACCCCCGGGATAAACAAGGATTACCTCGCCGCGGCGCATGAGCTCGGCGGTGATAGCTCGAGTCCCGTCCACTACGCCGCAGGCAGTCAGAATGTCGCGCCAGACCGGAATCTTGAAGTGGGCGTGGTCACCCAAGGAGCGGACGACGATCCCGCACTCCCACAATTCCGCGCACATCAGGGGGGAGTCGAGCATACCCATCACCGTGTGATTGCCCACCAGGAGCGCACGTCGTTTCGGAACGTTCTCGATGCCGTATACCTTCGGATTGATTACCTTGCGGATAGGCTCGATCAGCCGCAACGCCAGCTTGATCTCTTCCTCGGAGGGTGGCCTGGGCACCGTCGTCGCGTCGTTGGTCACGAGGGCAGTATGCGCGACAACGATCGCCAGTAGGCAGGAACGAGCAGGCTTTAGCCCTGGGGTCGCCAGCTGTGGATGAAACAATGCAACAACCGGCTCCGCGAACGGGGAGTATGAGGGTAACCGGGTCGGGCATTGCACTTATTGCTGAAAACATCGGTGCTGCTTGATCATCCGCGATGAAATGTCACACGGAGGCGCTAGTATCGAATGTATGTTCGATAACTGCCCACCTGCGGAATTGATCGACCTGATGGGCGCCGCGGCCCGTGCAGAGTCTGTTGCGATCGCTCAGCGCCTGGCGTCGGTCGCATCGCTCTATGCTCTTCGGTCCAGGGAATTCACCGATCGGCAACTGTGGCTCTGCGATGCGATGACGGCGGTCGCAGCCGAAGTTTCTGCAGCGCAGAATATAAGTCGGGCACGTGCTACCGGTCAGGTGCAGATTGCGGTATCCCTGCACGAGCGTCTACCGAAGGTGGCCGCGATATTCGTCACCGGTGCGATCGATTTCCGGATGGTATTGGCGATCCTTTCGCGCACCGAGAACGTCGACGAAGCAGTGATGCCGGCCATGGACGAGGCGCTCGCTGGCCGCGTGCCGCAGTGGATGAAGCTGTCCAAAAACAAGTTGCGTGATCGGCTTGACCTTTGGGTGGCGAAGTTCGATGAGGCTGGTGTGCGTGTCCCGCCGGTGGCCAAGGACAACCGCTACTTTGATGTCGAGCCACACATTCCCGGTATGGCGCTTGCAGGGGGCGCCCTCGATGCGGCTGACGCCTCAGCGTTGGATCAGCGGTTGGACGCATTGGCGGGCGGGGTATGCGAGAACGATCCGCGGACCAAATCCCAGCGCCGCGCGGACGCATGTGGAGTGCTCGGACGCGGTGAAGGAGCCCTACGGTGTCAATGCGGATCGCAAGAGTGCGCCGCGTCTTCTGCGCAAGAATCAGCGACCAAGGTTGTCATCCATGTACTGGCAGAGCAGGCCACCGTCGACGGAACTGGAGACCATCCCGGCTATTTGTCTGGTTTCGGAATTCTGCCGGCCGAGTCGGTACGGGACATCGCCGCCAACGCGACCGTCAAACCCGTTGCGAAACCTGGAAGTGAGCCCGAGGAAGGTTATCGGCCCTCAACGGCGCTATCCGACTTCGTGCGGTGGCGCGATCTGACGTGCCGATGGCCGGGTTGCGACGCTCCGGTGGGCGACTGCGATCTCGACCACACGGTGCCCTGGCCTTTCGGGGCGACTCACGCATCCGGGCTCAAGGCGTTTTGCCGTACGCACCATCTGATTAAGACGTTCTATTCGGGGCCGCGTGGCTGGAGTGACGCTCAGCGCCCGGACGGGGAGATCGTCCTCACCGCACCCACTGGGCACCAATACGCCACCGATTCGCATGGTGGGACGCTGTTCCCTACGTTGGCGCGAGCCACCGGGACGGCGTCGGGGCGTGCACCCACGATGTCTTCGGCGAATCGAGGCGCGATGATGCCCAGACGCCGGCGGACGCGGGGTCAGGACCGCGCTGCGCGCATCAGGAGTGAACGTCAACGGCGCCTCGATATCAACGCCGAGCTGGAGCGCCAGCACCGAGCCTGGCTTGTCGCCATCGACGAACCACCACCTTTCTGACCGATGCCTGGTCTGGCATGCTGGGAACATGACCGAGCCCCAGTTCAGTGGCAACGACGGCGGAAATCCGCATACACCTCCGCCCCAGCAGCCGGTTTACCCGCCGCCGGGGCCGTACCCGCCGCCAATGGGTGGGTACCCGCCGGCCTACATGGATCCCACTGCGCCTTTCGGCCGACATCCTTTGTCCGGTGAGCCGTACTCCGAGAAGTCCAAAGTTGTCGCCGGATTGCTTCAGCTACTCGGGCTAGTGGGCTTGGTCGGAATCGGCCGCATCTATCTGGGGTACACGGGCCTGGGCGTCGCCCAATTGGTCGTCGGACTGATCACCTGCGGTATCGGTGCCGTCATCTGGGGCATCATCGACGCGGTCTTGATCCTCACCGACAAGGTGCGCGATCCAGAAGGGCGACCGCTGCGCGATGGCACCTAACGGCACTTCCACTCGCATCAACCGTTATGCGGCGCTCGGCACGGGCGTTGTGGCGGCCGGTGGTCTTGCCTACGTTGGCTTCGGAAATCCGCACAGCCCGAGTTTCGTATTCTTGCCGTGTCCATTCAGGGCATTGACGGGATGGAATTGCCCGGCGTGTGGGGGACTCCGGATGACCCACGACATCCTGCACGGTGACTGGAACGCCGCATTCGTCGACAATGCCTTTCTCCTCATAGGCCTTCCGGTCTTGTTGGCATGGGTACTAGTGCGTCGGAGCACGGGGAAACAGGTGTCTACCACTCTGGCATTGGTCGTGATCATCGCTGCCACCGTGACATGGACTGTGGTGCGAAACCTCCCTGGCTTCCCACTGGTCCCGACGGTTCTCGACGGGTAGCTGTTCGCCGGAGGCTCACCTGAAAGTCGGTGGTGTGCCGGCAGGTTATCTCGGGTCGTCCGACTAGGCCGGAGCTCTTCCGCCGGCCATCCTCTGTATCGATCAACCACTATGCTCAAGCCGTGAATAGACGCGGAAAGATCGTCTGTACTCTTGGCCCTGCCACTGCCTCCGATGAGGCCGTCAGGAGATTGGTGGAGTCCGGAATGGACGTCGCCAGGCTGAACTTCAGCCACGGTGACCATTCAGATCATGAGGCCAACTACGAGCGGGTTCGAACCGCCTCCGACAGCACTGGGCGCGCCGTCGGAATTCTCGCCGATCTGCAGGGACCCAAGATTCGGCTCGGCCGGTTCACCGATGGGCCAACCCTATGGGCCAACGGCGAAACGGTGCGAATCACCGTCGACGACTGCGACGGCACCCACGACCGGGTCTCGACGACCTATAAACGCCTGACCGAGGACGCCGCACCAGGCAATCGCGTCCTGGTCGATGACGGCAACGTCTGCCTGGTGGTCGAGCACATCGACGGCGATGACGTGGTGTGTACGGTCACCGAGGGCGGCCAGGTCAGCAACAACAAAGGTATGTCACTGCCGGGTATGAACGTCTCCGCCCCTGCATTGTCGGAGAAGGACGTGGACGATCTCGAGTTCGCGTTGCGTCTCGGCGTCGACCTGATCGCGCTGTCGTTCGTGCGTTCACCCGCCGACGTTGATTTGGTGCACGACGTGATGGATCGTGTCGGCCGCCGCGTGCCTGTCATCGCCAAGCTCGAGAAGCCGGAGGCAATCGACAATCTTGAGGCGATCGTTCTCGCTTTCGACGCGATCATGGTCGCGCGTGGTGACCTCGGGGTGGAGCTTCCTCTCGAGGAGGTTCCGCTGGTGCAGAAGCGTGCCATCCAAATGGCAAGGGAGAACGCGAAGCCCGTGATTGTCGCCACCCAGATGCTGGAGTCGATGATTGAGAACTCCCGACCCACTCGAGCGGAGGCTTCCGACGTGGCCAACGCTGTGCTCGACGGCGCCGATGCGGTGATGCTTTCCGGCGAGACATCGGTGGGCAAGTTCCCTATCGAAACCGTCCGGACAATGGCCCGCATCATTTCGGCCGTCGAGGACAACTCGGTGGCCGCCCCGCCGCTGACCCACACGCCACGTACAAAGCGCGGGGTGATCTCCTATGCGGCCCGCGATATCGGCGAACGACTCGACGCCAAAGCCCTTGTCGCGTTCACCCAATCCGGTGACACGGTACGTCGCCTCGCACGACTGCACACGCCGCTGCCGGTGTTGGCGTTCACCGCACTTCCCGAGGTGCGCAGCCAGCTGGCGCTGACGTGGGGTACCGAGACGTTCATCGTCCCCCACATCGATACCACTGACGGAATGATCCGGCAGGTCGACAAGTCGATGCTGGACCTGGGTCGCTACAAGAGGGGTGATCTGGTCGTCATCGTCGCAGGCGCTCCGCCGGGCACAGTAGGCTCCACGAATCTGATACACGTCCATCGCATCGGGGAGGACGACGTCTAGACCAGCTATTCAGGGGGTAGTCCTTGTACAACTCGGAGTCCAACTCGAATTTGTCACGTAGCGACTTCGATGAGCTGTTGGCGATACTGCACCTCGAACGCCTTGATGACGACACTTTCGTCGGCGCTCATCCCAGCAAGAACCCTATCCGCACGTTCGGCGGTCAGATGATGGCGCAGGCCTTCGTCGCCGCCGGCCGTAGCCTTGAGCGGTCACTGCCACCCAGCGCGTTGTCCGTACATTTTGTCTCGGGCGGCGATCCGGCGCTCGACCTGGAATTTCACGTGGTGCGACTGCGCGACGAGCGGCGCTTCGCCAACCGCCGTGTCGACGTCCTGCAAAAGGGAAAACTGCTGACTACGGCGCTGGTGTCGTATCTGGCCGGTGGACTCGGCCTGGAACACGGTCTGGAGGCGCCGCACGTCGAAGAACCCATCGGTTTGCCGCCGATCGATGAGATGCTGCGCGGATACGAGCACGTGGTGCCGCACTTTGCCGACGCGCTGCGCCCCATCGAATGGCGTTACACCAACGATCCGGCGTGGGTCATGCGGGACAAAGGTGAGCGGTTGGCCCACAACCGGGTCTGGATGAAGGCCCGCGGCGTCATGCCCGATGATCCGGTGTTTCACGGCGCCGCGCTGGTGTACTCATCGGACACCACCGTCCTTGACTCGATCATCACCACGCACGGGTTGTCGTGGGGTTACGACCGGATTTTCGCAGTTACCACCAACCACTCGGTGTGGTTCCACCGGCCGTTCCGATTCGACGACTGGGTGCTCTACTCGACGACGTCGCCAGTCGCGGCAGATTCCCGCGGGCTGGGGACCGGGCATTTCTTCGACCCGACAGGCCGGCCGCTCGCCACAGTCGTGCAGGAGGGAATCGTGAAGTACTTCCCCGAACGGGCTACGGCGTCGGAGTGAGGGTGATTGAGAACTGGTCCTCCACGCGCTGAGTGAACCTATCGGCGCAGTCCTGTACGGCCTGCTGATCCGATCCGGCCCGGCTCAGGCACTCGACATAGTCGGTACCACCGACCTCGTTGAAGCCCCATATCGCGATGCCGATCACCACAATCGACACGATGATGCTCAGCACCCCCAGCACGATCCCGGCCATTGCTACGCCGCCGTTGTTGGCCTCGCCGCGCTTCACCCTTCCTCGGCCGAGAAACCCGAGGATGATCGCGACGACCCCGAGGACGACACCGCCGACGACCGAGAACAGCGCGATGATGGCGACCACAAGTGACGCCACCCCCAGACCGTTCTTCGGAGCGCCCGCACCGGGCGGGGGATAGCCGCCACCGTAGTCGCCGTATCGGGGAGGCGGGGGATAGCCGCCCGGGTATGCGCCGTACTGGGGTGGCTGCGGCGGTTCGCTCATGCTGGTGAGGTTACTCGCCGAACTGTGTGGTTGACGATGGTACAACCAGCTTTGTCGGGCAGATTCTCGAGGCTTTCGGTCTATTCAGACGTGGCCGGAACCGTGAGTTCCTGCTTGATCGCGGCCGCGTCTTTGCTCGCTTTGCGGATGCCGAACGCCGACACCACTTCGAAAACACCGAGTACGACGAGCCAGATCCCGACGACCAAGGTCAGCGTTTCGAGCGACTGAAACGGTGAGGCCAGCACGATCACGCCCGCGATCAGGCTGATCACGCCGATGAAGAGCTCCCAGCCCCGGCCTGGAAGTGACGGGTCGCTGATCGCCGAGACCGCGGTGGCCACGCCGCGGAAGATGAAGGCGATACCAATCCAGATCGCCAGCAGCAGGATTGAATCCTGCAGGCTGCGGAAACACAGAACGGCCAGGATCAGGGCAGCCGCGCCGCTGAGGAACAACAGCACCCGACCGCCGGCGGAGACATGCAAGCTGAACGCGAAGATCACCTGAGCGATGCCGGTTACCAATAGATAGGCGCCGAAGAAGATCGCAGCCAGCAAGATGGTGATGCCGGGCCAGATCAACACCATGACCCCGAGAATCACGGCCAGCACTCCCGAAGCGAGTGTGGACTTCCAGAGATGCTGCAGCATGCTTGGGGGAGCAGACGTTTCCATCTGCAAAGTCTTGCATACCAGGCGCCCCGACCGCCTGAATTCACGGTACCGCTGTGATGTCTGGAACTGCTGGTTAGTGTTCCGTTATCGGCGCTGCGTACGGGTTATCGGCCCGAGGTGGAAAGTTGAGGCAACAGTGTTCGGTGGGTTTCCAGGCTGTCGGCCAACGATCAGGCGCGTTGCCGCTGTGCTGGCCGTCACGGGCTTCCTCATTCCGGCGGGTTGTTCCAGCAGTTCCGAATCGGGCGGAGGGCAAGCGTCCCCCGGGGCGGCAGTTCCGGTCGAGAAGGTCGATGCCATCGCCGACACCGTGCCCGAGGCGATCAGGTCGTCCGGCGAGCTCATCATCGGCGTGCACATTCCTTACGCCCCGAACGAGTTCAAGGACCCCGAGGGGAAGATCGTCGGATTCGACGTCGACCTGATGACCGCGATCGCCGAGACACTGGGGCTGACGCCGGAGTACCGCGAAACCGACTTCGCCAAGATCATTCCTTCGATCCAGGGCGGAACGTTCAACGTCGGGATGTCGTCGTTCACCGACAGCAAGCAGCGCGAGGAGCAGGTCGACTTCGTCACCTACTTCTCCGCCGGCACGCTGTGGGCCCAGCCCGCCGGCGGTGAGATCGATCCGGAGAACGCTTGTGGCAAGAGGGTTGCCGTGCAGGCGGCGACGGTTCAGGCTACCGAGGAGTTGCCCGCCCGGAGCCAGAAATGCACCGACGCAGGCCAATTGGCGATCCAGATCCTTGCGTTCGACAGCCAGGATGCCGCGACCAACGCCGTTCTTGTCGGCCAGGCTGACGCCATGTCCGCGGACTCGCCGGTCACGCTGTACGCGATCAAGCAGACCAACGGCAAGCTCGAGCAGGCCGGGGAGGTCTTCGACTCCGCGCCGTATGGCTGGCCGGTGCAGAAGGGGTCACCATTGGCCCAATCGCTGCTGCAGGCACTCGAGCATCTGATCGAGATCGGCAAGTACCAGGAGATCGCATCCAATTGGGGTCTGGAGGAGGGGATGGTGGATAAGCCGGCGATCAACGGTGCGATCTCCTGACGTTCTATTAGCGTGAACCCACGAACGGACGAATCGTTTCTCTCCAAGGTGATGTAGTCCCCGACCCTGCCGCGCCGCTGTGGCGGGCCGCTCAGGTGTTTCGACTACTCAGCTGCGTCTACGCGTTCGGCTTCCAGCTCACCATCAATCGGGACCTGGAGCACCCCGTTGCCGGCTGGCTGCTTTTCGCGGTCTTGATCGGGTGGAGCGCTCTGTGCGCCGCCGGATATCTACAGGGCTTTGGCCGCAGGCCGACATGGGTAATCGCCGAGATCGCCATCGTGCTGGCGCTCATGCTCTCGACCGAGCTCATTGCCTCCGACCGATGGGTGCTGGAAAACCAGTCCTGGCCGACCACCCTGTGGGCGACCAACGCCACCATCTCGGCAGCGATCCTGTTCGGGCCGATGGGCGGGATGCTCACCGGTCTGCTCGTGATGGCAGCCGGCGCCGCCCTGAAGGGATATGTCCACATCGACCTGGGTCGAAACGCGACGATCGTGGTCGAGTTGGCTGTCGGTCTCGCGGTCGGAATGGCGGCGCAGACGGCGCGCCGCGCCCATCAAGAGCTGCAACGAGCCGCCCGGTTGTCCGCGTCACTCGAAGAGCGGGAACGGTTGTCGCGGCGAGTCCACGACGGTGCGATACAAGTACTGGCGCTCATGGCGCGTCGAGGACGTGAAATCGGCGGCGAAGCAGCTCAATTGGCTGACTTGGCCGGTAAGCAGGAGCGCGCGCTACGCCGTCTGGTCAGCGCCGGCGATGCTGAACCGATCGACGGGGCAACGCTCGACCTCGCGGCGCTGCTGCGGCGTCGGGCCTCTGACCAGGTCTCGGTGAGTGTGCCTGCCGACCCGGTTCCTTTCGATTCGATCGTTGCGGAGGAGTTCTACGCTGCGGTGTGCAATGCGCTCGATAACGCCGAGGCGCACGCCGGGGCAGGAGCTCACGTGTATGTCCTCCTGGAGGACCTCGGCGACCGCGTCACGGTGAGTGTGCGCGATGACGGTGTCGGAATCCCCGGCGGACGACTCGAGGAAGCGGCTGGCCAGGGCCGGGTGGGAATAGCGAAATCGATTGTAGGACGAATACATTGGCTGGGTGGAAGCGCCGAGCTGAGCACGGGTCCCGGATCCGGAACAGAGTGGGAGCTGACTGTGCCGCGTGGGAAGAACATTCGATGAGTGACCGGAGCGCCACTGTCATGGTCGTCGATGATCACCCGATCTGGCGCGACGCAGTGGCGAGGGATCTGGCCGACGACGGCTTTGACGTGGTGGCCACCGCCGACGGCGTGGCATCGGCGAAGCGACGGGCGGCCGTCGTGCAGCCGGCCGTAGTGGTCATGGACATGCGGTTGGCCGACGGCGACGGCGCGCAGGCTACGGCCGAAGTCCTCCAGGTATCCCCGGACTCGCGCATCCTGGTGCTCTCGGCCTCTGACGAACACGATGACGTGCTCGAGGCCGTGAAGGCAGGAGCCCTGGGCTATCTGGTAAAGAGCGCGTCCAAGCAGGAGCTTGCCGAAGCCGTCCGGGCCACCGCGCAGGGGCGAGCCGTCTTCACCCCCGGGCTGGCAGGCCTGGTACTCGGCGAGTATCGGCGCATTGCCAGGAATTCTGTCGGGCCTGCCGAGCCGGCCCTGACGGAGCGTGAAACCGAGGTGCTTCGCCATGTGGCCAAGGGCCTGACCGCCAAGCAGATTGCCTCGCGTCTGTCGCTGAGTCATCGCACGGTGGAGAACCACGTGCAGGCGACGTTCCGCAAGCTACAGATCGGTAATCGGGTGGAACTGGCGCGCTACGCCATCGAACACGGCCTCGACGAGTAGTTGTACTCATCCGCTCGGGTGTCCGTCCCTGCGACGATGGCGGCATGACCGAACCGCACACCGCAGTCATTGCCAGGCTTTCCGCCGATCTCGCGGCGGTATCACACCAGCTGGCCCGGGTGTCCACCGACCTCACAGCGCTGAATCGGATTCTCGCCGAGCCGCCGCCGCCGGCTCCGCGGCCGCCGGCTCGGCAGCCGGTAGCACCACCTCAGCCGTGGTACCCCGGGCCACCTCGGCCGCCAAGCATGCCGTACCGGCCGCAGTACCCGACCGCGCCTGCGCCCGCGAGGTCGCCAACTCCACGTTCTGAGGGCTGGATAGGAAAACTGCTTGCCGTCGCCGGCGTAACGGTCACCCTGATCGGTGTGGTGTTGCTGCTGGTGCTGGCCGCTCAGGCGGGCATCCTGCGGCCCGAGTTCCGGGTGGCTGCCGGAGCTTTCCTAGCTGCGGGCCTGGTAGGTGCCGCAGGCTGGCTCTATCAGCGCC
This sequence comes from Actinomycetes bacterium, assembly GCA_022601135.1. Taxonomy (GTDB): domain Bacteria; phylum Actinomycetota; class Actinomycetes; order Mycobacteriales; family Mycobacteriaceae; genus Mycobacterium. Next base: position 10,615 of record JAHZJB010000014.1, read on the forward strand.
CCGGAGGCCGGGTCGGGGCGATTGCGTTGGCTGCCACGGGTATCGCTGCGGCTTACATCGACGTCATCGCCGTGACCACGATCTACGACTGGGTGTCAGCACCGGTCGGACTCGTCCTGGCTGCGGTTATCGCAGGCGTTGGGCTGACACTGGCCCGCCGCTGGGGTTCCGAGCATCTCGCGCTGCTGGTACTGGTGCCCTTGATCGGCTTGGCACCCGTCGTCACCGACGGCGTCACCCCGCTTCTCGTCGGATTCATGCTTGCGCTGTCTGCGGTGTCGGTGCCGGTCGCCCTCGGCAGGGACTGGATCTGGTTGCACGGGGCGCGGATCGCGGCGGCGGCCCTGCCGCCGCTGGTGGCACTCGCCGCGCGGTATGTCCACTCGAGTGAGGACCTCTGGCTTGCCGGCGCGTGCGGTATCGCAGCGCTGGTGGCCATCGGGTCCGCGTTGATCCTGCTGCCCGGCACGGCCAACCGCGGCGCGATGGCGTTGCTGACCGCGGCCGGGGTGACGCCGGTCCTGCTAGTCGGACTTGCGACGAATCCTGTGATCGCGGCGCTGATGGCCGCTGCACTGTCCGCCCTCCTGCTGGCGATCGTGCTGGCCGGCGAGCGCTTTCCGGGCGTGCCCGGAGTGGTACGGCAGGTGTTCTCGGCGTTGTCGGCCGTTGCCGCGCTGATCGCCGTGACGGTGGCATTCGACGGCACGATCGCGGGGCCGATGTTGCTGGCGATGGCGTTGGTGGTGGCGGCGGCTGGTCGTCGCGACAAGATCGCACGATCGGCCGCGACGGGTTTCGCGATCATCGGCGCCGCTGTGCAGCTGGGCTACTCGCCGCCGCGAGCTTTGCTCGAGCCGACCGAAATCGGCTCCGCAGCAGGTATCTCCACGTTGGTGTCCAGCGTGCTGCTGGCCGCCTGCGCGGTAGTGCTGGTGTGGTCGTGGGGGATTACGGCGCGCGCGCTGTGGGTCAGCGCCCTGGCCGTGATCGTCTATGCCGTCACGTCCTTCACCGTCACGGTGGGCATGCTCATCGGTGGCGACGACAGCGGATTCTATGCCGGGCACATGGCAGCGACCATCTGCTGGATAGCGCTGGCGGCGGCACTGTTCGGCTACGCGGCTCGGTCGCCCCGGGCTGATCGTTCCGTGCCGATCGGCGGCGGGCTGAGTCTGGTGGCCGCCGCCATGGTCAAGCTGTTCCTCTTCGACCTCGGCACCCTGGACGGCATCTTCCGGGTGGCTGTGTTCATCGTGGTCGGGTTGATTCTGTTGGGCATGGGCGCCGGATACGCGCGACTGCTGGACAAGCAAGACAAACGGACTGTCAATTCCGTCACACCGGACAGCGCGGCACCGCTCACATCGGAGGACCGGAGGGCGTAACCACGTCGGATCGGCGGCCGACCAAGTACCAGGTGTGCATCAGGCCCTTGCCCTTGATGTCGACATGGCCGCGCTCCTCGAGTACAAAGGATGTGCGCAGACGCTCATAGATGTTGTCGGGCACCTGAATTCGGCCCTCCACGTCGGTGGACTCCATGCGGGACGCCACGTTGACTGCGTCTCCCCAGACGTCGTAGAAGAACTTTGTCGCACCGACGACACCTGCGACGACGGGCCCGGTTGCCATTCCGATGCGCAATGGCACGTCCCGCCCCACGGAGTCCTTGAGATCTGCAACGGCGTCAGCGATGTCAAGGGCCAGGCTCGCCAGCGCCTCCAGATGATCGTCGCGGGGAATCGGAACCCCACTGACCACCATGTAGGAATCACCACTGGTCTTGATCTTCTCCAGGCCGTGCCGATCGACGAGCGCGTCCAGACCGGTGTACAGGCGATCGAGAAACCGGACCAGCTCGGCCGGTGCGGTGTCGCTGGCGCGTTTCGTGTATCCGGCGATGTCGGCGAACAGGATCGACGCGTCGTCGTATTTATCGGCGATAACGGTGCGCGACGGATCCTTCAGGCGTTCGGCGATGGTTCCGGGCAGGATATTGGACAGCAGCCTCTCGGAGCGCTCGTATTCGCCCTCCATCGCCTCCTCGGCGCGCTCGGTCTCACGCAGCGTGTACCAGATCGTGGCGACGATCATCACCGCCGACGACGCCGCCGAACTGATGTATCCCGCGGTGAGGCTCCAGGACGGACCGATCCCTCTGTCGTGGGGCACGGTGATTTCGAGCGTGATCGCGATGGCAATTCCGAGGGCGACAATCGCCGAGGCGAATACGATCCGCTCGATGCCCATCACCAACACCACCAGGCTGGCGGCTACCAGGAAGTAGAACTGTAGTCCCGACCCGGTCCCGACGGAGTAACACATGAATCCGAGCGACAGGTAGGAGACAACGACGAAGGTCATGCCCGCAACCACCTCGCCGAACACACGAAGCCGCGGAATCACCAGGAACGCGAGGCTGCACAGCAGGTTGACGATCCCAAGCCACCACAACGCGCCGCCCAGGACTAGCTGAAGAATTCCGAAGGACGCCGCAACCGCCGCGGCGATCCAGCTGGCAATGGCGAGCACGTACATCCGACGGTTGACCCGATCGCTGCGCTCCAGGCTCGGCGACGACTGGCAACCGGTCAGCGCTAGTTGCGGCACGCACACCGGGCGTTCCTTGAGCACAGCCGGAGTTTATCGCTCGACTACCTCTGAGCTGGTGCCCTCGGTGAGATTGGGTCTGTCGGTGGCTACTATGAAATTGCCTCCGATTATTGGCGACGTCGGTACGGTAGACCGCAATAACGCTGGAAGGATGTTGAGATGAAGACTCTTACGAGGACCCTAGCCGCGGCATTGGTTGCCGGCGGCGCTTCGCTCGCGATCGCCGCAGCGCCCCCCGTACTCGCGTCGCCGGGGCTCGTGCCGGCCTGCGAAGAAGACGAAGCCGGCGGCGGGCGACAGGGCGGCACGAACACGCTGTGCGAGTCGCCTGGCAATGCTGAGCTCAATGCGCGGCCAAGCGTGCTTGCGCCCGGGGCCATGGGCGGCATGGCCGGCTTTGGCTTCATTTAGCCAACTGAGCTGGTGCCCTCGGTGAGATTCGAACTCACACTGTACGGGTTTTGAATCCGTTTCCTCTGCCAGTTGGGATACGAGGGCGATCGGCACGCGGACTCTCACCATAGAGGATGGCCCCCCGCTCGCCCATCCGGCCCGCGACCGCCACAATGGCACTTATGACCGGGTCACCGACAGACTCTCCGAAACCCTCGGCCAAGCCCCACCGGGTACTCGTCGCCGAGGATGAGGCGCTCATCCGGATGGACCTGGCCGAGATGTTGCGCGAAGAAGGCTACGAGATCGTCGGTGAGGCCGGCGACGGTCAGGAGGCTGTCGACCTGGCCGAGTCGCTCAAGCCTGACCTCGTGATCATGGACGTCAAGATGCCGCGACGGGACGGCATCGACGCCGCATCCGAGATCGCCGCCAAGCGGATCGCGCCGATCGTGATCCTCACGGCGTTCAGTCAGCGCGAGCTCGTGGAGCGAGCCCGCGAGGCCGGCGCCATGGCCTACCTGGTCAAGCCGTTCAACGTCACCGACCTGATTCCTGCCATCGAGGTGGCCGTCAGCCGTTTCAGCGAGATGACCGCGCTGGAGACGGAGGTCGCGACGCTGTCAGACCGTCTTGAGACCCGCAAGCTGGTCGAGCGCGCGAAGGGTCTGCTGCAGGCCAATCAGGGAATGACAGAGCCCGAGGCCTTCAAGTGGATTCAGCGTGCTGCAATGGATCGGCGCACCACGATGAAGCGGGTTGCCGAGGTGGTTCTGGAGACCCTGGAAGTTGAGTCGCCGTGACACTCACCCGCCGGTGCTCCTGCTAACTTGTTCATCATGAGGTCACAGGTTGGTCACGGGGGCCGCCCGGGATCTCGCGGACGACCAACAGCCGATAGGTTCGGGCTGCGCCTGCGTGGCGTCGGTAGCAGTCGGCAGTGAAACACTCGGCAATGACATATTCAGGAGCTCTCTCGATGACACTTCGAACTCTCGCCCGCGCCGTCGCCGTCGCGGGAGTTGCCTCGCTCGCCTTGACCGCCTGCGGGGGTGACTCGAAGGACGCCGCAGGCGACGGGACGGCGGCGACGTCCGATGGTGCCGCCGAAGTGGTGTCCACCGATTGTGAGCCCGACCAGGCGACCCCCGGTGCGGCACCGGTCACCACGCCGCTAAAGATCGGCACGCTGTTGCCGGAGACCGGCACCCTGGCATTCCTCGGGCCGCCGGAAGTGGCGGGTGTGCAAGTCGCCGTCGACGAGGTCAACGACGCGGGCGGCGTGCTCGATCAGCCGATCGAGCTGATCACGGGTGACTCCGGTGACACCACGACCGACACCGCGAACGTCACAGTCGACCGCCAGCTCGCTGACGGGGTGAGCGCCATCATCGGTGCGGCCTCGTCGGCGGTTTCATTGAAGGTGATCGACAAGATCTCCAGCGCCGGTGTGGTGCAGTTCTCTCCGGCGAACACCTCCGACCAGTTCGTCTGCTATCCCGACAAGGGCATGTACTTCCGCACCGCGCCCACCGATGTACTGCAGGCCCAGGCGCTGTCGCAGTTGATCACCGAGGATGGGGCGCAGCGCGTGGCGATCATGGCCCTCAACGATCCGTACGGGACCGGTCTGGCCGCCAACACTGTCCAAGATCTCAAGGCGGCGGGTATCCCCTCGGGCCAGATCAAGAAGATCGTCTACGACCCCAACGCCCAGTCCTTCAATGCCGAGGTTGACCAGGTCAAGGAGTTCAACCCCGACGCGGTCGCGGTGATCGGGTTCGAAGAGAGCGCCAAGATCCTGAGCCGGATGCACGAGGTCGGAATCGGGCCGTCGGACGGAATGCTCGTTTACGGAACCGACGGCAACATGGGCAACGCCCTCGGAGAGAGCGTCGCACCCGGACTGCTGAAGGGGATGAAAGGCACGGCGCCGATGACAGAGATCAGCCCTGATTTCGAGAACCGGCTCAAGGCCGTCGATCCCGCGCTGATCGACTTCAACTACGCGGGTGAGTCCTACGACGCGGTGGTCATCACCGCGCTAGCCGCCGAGCAGGCCCAGTCCACGGCAGGTGTCGACATCGCCGCCAACATCAACGGCGTGACGCGGGACGGCGTCAAGTGCACGACGTACGCCGATTGCCGGGACCGGATCCGGGCGGGCGAGGACATCGACTATGACGGAATCACCGGCGAGCTGGCGTTCGGCCCTGCGGGTGAACCTTCCGTCGGCTCGTACGGCAGCCTCGAGTTCGGTCCGGACAACACGCTGCAGACCAACGACTTCATCATCGTCAACTCCTGAGTCAGGTCTCGCGGCGCCCGGCCAGGGTGCCCAGGTACAGCTCGATGACCTTGGGGTCGTTCATCAGGTTGTTGCCGGTGTCGGTGTAGGCGTTGGTGCCCTCGTCCAGTACGTAGCCCCGATCGCATATCTGCAGACAGCGTCGCGCGTTCTGCTCGACCATGATGATCGAGACGCCGGCGGCGTTGATCTGCTTGCACCGGATGAACACTTCGTCCTGAAACATGGGTGACAAACCCGCGGACGGCTCGTCGAGTAGCAACACCGACGGTTCCATCATCAACGCGCGGCCCACGGCAACCATCTGGCGTTCACCACCGGACAACGCGCCGGCCTTGACCCTGCGCCGCCGCCCCAGGAGCGGGAACAGTTCGCTGACGACTTCGAACCGATCGGCGAACTTCGATCTGCGCAGATAGATACCCATCTCCAGGTTCTCCTCGATCGTCAAGGAGGGGAACACGTTTCGATTCTGCGGCACGTAGCCGATCCCTTTGGTCACCAGCGCGTGCGCCGGTGCCGAGGTGATGTTCTCGCCCCGTAGTGTCACCGAGCCTGACCGCACCGGGATGAGGCCGAACAGCGCCTTGAGCAGCGTGGACTTGCCCGCTCCGTTGGGTCCGATGATGCCGACGATCTCCCCGTGGCGCAGAAAGAGGTTGCAGCCGCGCAGAATGTCGACCTCGGGAAGGTAACCGGCCACCAGCCCGTCGGCCCGCAGCAAGGCACCTTCCGCCAAGCGGGCGTGCTCTTCGGGGGTGGCGGCCAGCTCGGCGGGTGACAACTCGGCCGGCCCGTTCGGGGCTTCGCTCATCGCTTTTCCCCGTCGTTCCCGATCTCGGCGATGACTGCCTGCTCGATGTGTTCGGCCAACTCCGCCGTTGCGCCGACCGGGTTGCCGTTCTCGTCGAACTCGAGGGCCTGGTCGTGGTGGCTGCCGAGATATGCGTCGACTACGGCGCTGTTGTCGGCCAAAGCCTCTGGTGGCGACTCGGCAATGATCGAGCCCTGTGCCATCACCACGACCCAGTCACTGATATCCCGGATGACATCCATGTCGTGCTCGACGAAGACCACCGTCATCCCCTCTTCACGAAGGGATTTCACATGCTCCAGCAGGCTCTGAGTCAGTACCGGGTTGACCCCGGCCATGGGCTCGTCGAGCATGACCACCTTGGGGTCGCTCATCAGGGCCCGCGCCATCTCCAGGAGCTTGCGCTGACCGCCCGACAATGATCCGGCCATGTCTTCGGCTTTCGCATCCAGCTTGAATCGGCGCAACATCTCGTGGGCACGTTCGGTGATCTGTGCTTCCTGGCGACGCCAGGACCCCGGAATCAGTGCGGGAAGGATTCGCTCGCCGATTTGATGCTGCGCACCGAGCCTGACGTTGTCGAGCACCGACATCCGCGCCAACGCTTTGGTGAGTTGGAATGTCCGTACGACGCCGCGCCGGGCGACCCGGTGTGGCGGCATCTTGCCGAGGTTCTCGCCGTCGATCTTCCAGCTGCCGGTGTCGGGGCGGTCAAAGCCGGTGAGCAGGTTGAACAGCGTCGTCTTGCCCGCACCGTTCGGGCCGATGAGCCCGGTGATCGCACCGCGCTGGACCTCGAGGTGGACAACGTTCACGGCTTTCAGACCGCCGAAGGATCGGGAGACGTCGTCTACCACCAGGATGGGGTCGGGCTTGGGTGCGCCGGCCTCCGGGAGGACGGTGGCGAACAACGCCACGCGGTCCGCTGCGGATGCTGTGGGGGTGTCAACCATCGAACTGAAGCTCCCGTTTTCGTCCCAGCAGACCCTGGGGCCGGAACACCATCAGTAGCGCGATCAAAATACCGAGCAGGATGAATCTGGTGGCACCCACCTGGGCATCGGTCAGCGGGAGGAGCGGGTCGGGGCCTGCGATGGCCTGGCGCAGCACGGCATCTGGGATCGCCAACAGGAACCAGAACAACATTGCGCCCACCACCGGGCCGAACACGGTAGCGGCGCCGCCCAGCAGCAGAGCGCCGAAGGCGTAGAAGGTCTGGGCGGTGGAGTAGAAGTCGGGGTGGATCGACTTGGTCTGCAGGGCGTTGAAGATGCCACCCATGCCGCCGATAACCCCGCCGAGAACCAGCGCCTGCAACTTGTAGACGAACACGTTCTTGCCGAGGGCGCGGGCGGCATCTTCGTCCTCGCGGATGGCCCGCAGCACCCGGCCCCACGGGCTGCGCGACACAAGATAGACGAAAAAGCACAGAATGAGTACGAGCGTCCAGCCAACCATCATCGCCCATACGTCGTCGCCGACAAAGTTCGCACCGAGAAACGAGTACTGCCTGCTTGAGTCGAACGGGCTGAACCTCGTGAACGGCTCGGCGAAACCGTACAGCCCGTTCGTCGACCCGGTCACCGGGTCCGACGCCGTTGACCGGAAGATCAGCCGCAGCACCTCTGCGGCGGCAATGGTTGCGATCGCCAGATAATCGGCGCGCAAGCGCAGGGTTGGTATGCCCAGTACCACCGCCAGGGCGCCGGCCGCCAGCAGTCCGACGATGATCCCCACCCAGAGCGGCTGTTGGTAGGTGACGGTCATGATGCCGACTCCGTAGCCACCGAGCAGGGCGAATCCTATCTGGCCGAAGTTCAGCAGCCCGGTGTAACCGAAATGCAGGTTCAGGCCGATGGCAAGTAGCGCATAAAAGATCGCCGAAGGTCCGATGAGCTGAGCCAGCGATGCTTGGAGAGCAGAGACGATATCCACGACTCACCCGACCCTTTCCCGGGAACCGAGGATGCCCTGCGGACGCACAACGAGGATGAGGATGAGGATGAGCAGGCCGCCGACATACTTGAGGTCGGGGTCGACGAACAGCGTCGACAGCTGGACGAATAGCCCGACGACGAGGCAGCCGAGCAGCGCGCCGTAGGCGGTGCCCAGACCGCCCAAAATGATGCCGGCGAACATCAGTAACAGCAGCTTGAACCCCATCTCCCACTGGGCCCGTCCGCCGAGCTCGGAGAGCGCCAACAAGATCCCGCCGAGCGCGGCGAGGCCGCCTCCGAGGCACCACACGAATACGATCACTCGTTCCACATTGATTCCGGAGGCTGCAGCGAGATCCTTGTTGTCCGAGACCGCCCGCATCGCCTTGCCGATCGGGGTCTTTTGCAGCATCACGGCGACTGCGACCAGGACCGCCGCGCTGATGGCGATGGTGAGCAGGTTGGTGTCGGTGATCGCGACAGGGCCCCATTGCCGCTGCGCGCTGACGGTGGAATCTGCGAAAGCCTGGGTTCGGTCGGAGAACAGCGCCAGGATGAGGTACCGCAGGCTGATCGCCAGGCCGATGGAGACGACCAGTTGCGGGATGAGCCCCACTCGCCGTCGCCTCAGCGGATGCCAGATTCCTGCGTTGTTCAGCCATCCGACGGCAATGCCGGAAACGATGCCCAGGGCGGCCGCACCTACCAGGGGAATGCCGAAAGTGACGTTGAACATCCAGGTGAACACCGCGCCCAGGGTGACGAGCTCGCCGTGGGCGAAATTGGTGAGCCCGGTAGTGCCGAAGATGAGGCTGAGGCCGATGGCGGCGACCGCGATGACCAGGCCGAACCGCAGGCCGTCGACCGTGAGCCGGATGACACGTTCGTACAGCGGGGTCTCCATCGAGGTGCGAACCTCACCGAACAGGAACACCACGGTGTTCGTGCGACCTGCGGCGACGTCGCGGGTCACCGCGCTCTGCACGCTCACGCCAGCGGGGAGACTCTCGTTGTCCACTTCGAAGGTGTAGGTGCCGACCGGCAGCTCGAGACTCCATCGCCCGCTGTCGTCGGAGGTTGCCGTGTCAGCTTCCCGGCCGGCCTCGTCGATGACGCGCACGACTGCGCCGGCCACCGGTTGGCCGGCGTTCACGAGTCGTCCCGCGACCGGCGCCGTTTCGGTGTCTTGGGCCGCCGCGACGGCGGTGCCGAGGAATGCGGCCAGCACAACCAAGGCCACCATGAGCAGGCGTTGCGAGGCAGCACAAGCACACCGGCTCACCGCGGCAACACCTCCATTGCTCATTGCTGCGAAGTTGCTCCGGGCGACTGTATAGCGTTCCGGCGCGCACGGCCCAGTTCGGGCCCCCAGCGTGTGGCGTTGCTATCTTCGATCGAGACGCCTCGTCGTGGTGGACCGGGGCTTTTGGGAGACCACTGTTGAGAGACTCGGTGCGCGGTTCCCGGGTGCTGAGCGCGCTTGCCCTCGGTTCGGTTGCGTTGCTGGTAGTCGGTTCAGCGGCGTGTGGTGGGTCGCCGTCCGTCCCAGGGCCGTCGTCGGAAGACCTGTCTATCGAGCCGCAGACCGAGATCGACCGCGAAGGCGCTGCGGTCGACCTGGTCGACGGGCTGGAGCCGGTCCGACCGGCGGGAGATGGCACGGCGGTGTGTCCGTCGCTGTCGATCGCCATGGCAGGCGACTTGAGGGGGGCCGACGCCACCATCGCCCTAGCCGTCAAGAACGGCATCCAACTGGCCGTCGACCAGCACAACGCAGCCAACCCGGCCTGTCAGGTTCAGCTGAAACCTTTTGACACCGAGGGGGATCCAGGCAAGAGTGCCGATCTGGCCGCACGCATCGCCGATGACGCCGGCACCATCGGCTTGGTGGGCCCGGTGACCTCCGATGAGACGCTGATCGCAGGGGAGGTGTTCGATCGCGCCGGTCTGATCGCAGCGAGCCCGTCGGCGACCAGCCCGGTGCTGAGTGAGAATGGGTGGCGAACGTTCTTCCGCGGGGTGGCGAGCGACGCGGTGCAGGGCCGGGCGCTCGCAAACTACCTGACCCGAAGCCTTGGACACCGCAAGGTGTGTGTGGTCGACGACAGTTCCGAGTACGGTCTCGGACTCGCCTTGCTGGTGCGCGAAACCCTCGGTGCCATGGCCGATTCGGCATGCAACATCGCCGTCAGGTCGGACGCCACGAACTTCTCCGAGGTCGTGACACAGATCAACTCTGCCACACCGGATTCGGTGTTCTTTGCCGGTTACTACGCGCAGGCCGCACCCTTGGTCAAACAGCTGCGGGCCGGGGGTTTCGAGGGCACCTTCATCGGCGCCGACGGCGTGAAGAGCGCAGCATTCGTCGCGGAGGCGGGTTCGGCGGCGGCCGGCGCGGTGCTGTCTTGCCCGTGCAGTCCGGCCCCGTCAGAGTTCGTCGAGGAGTACAGCCGCGCGTTCGATCAACCGCCAGGCGCGTACAGCGTCGAGGCCTACGACTTGGGCACGATCCTGCTCACGGGAATTGATTCCGGAGCGATCACCCGTCCGGCACTGTTGGATTTCGTGCGGAAGTACGACGGACAGGGCATCGCCCGCCGGTACCGGTGGACCGGCGACGGCGACCTGGTTGACCCGCCGATCTGGGTCTATCGGGTGGTCGAATAGTCAGGCGCAACGGCGCATCTGACCAGCAGATGTTAGCGGGCGAGGACGACCGCGGAACCGTGACCGAACAGGCCCTGGTTGGCGGTGATACCGACTTTGGCGCCCTCCACCTGGCGATCGGTCGCCTGGCCCTTGAGTTGCCAAGCGAGCTCACAGACCTGCGCGATGGCCTGGGCGGGGATGGCCTCGCCGAAGCTGGCCAGCCCGCCGGACGCGTTCACCGGGATCCGGCCGCCGATGGTCGTTGCCCCGCTTCGCAACAGCTGCTCGGCTTCGCCGCGCGCACACAGCCCCAGATGTTCGTACCAGTCCAGTTCCAGCGCGGTGGACAGGTCGTAGACCTCGGCGAGGTCGAGGTCCTCGGGCCCGAGGCCGGCTTCGGCGTACGCGGCGTCGAGGATCTGGTCCTTGAACACCCGCTGCGGGGCGGGGACGACGGCCGTGGAGTCGGTCGCGATGTCGGGCAGTTCCGGGAGATGTTGCGGATATCGCGGTGTCACGGTGCTGATCGCGCGGACGGACGGCACCCCTTCCAAAGACCCTAGGTGCTTCTTCGCGAACGACGCGCTGGCCACGATCAGCGCGGCCGCACCATCGGAGGTCGCGCATATGTCGAGCAGCCGAAGCGGGTCGGACACGACGGGGCTGGCCAGCACGTCCGCAACCGACGTTTCCTTGCGGTAGCGGGCGTTGGGGTTGTGCAGGCCGTGGCGGGCGTTCTTGACCTTGACCTGGGCGAAGTCTTCCAGCGTGGCCCCGTACAGGTCCATTCGCCGCCGGGCCAGCAGCGCGAAGTACACCGTGTTGGTGGCGCCGATCAGGTGGAAGCGTTGCCAGTCGGGGTCGTTGCGCCGCTCGCCACCGACGGGCGCGAAGAAGCCCTTGGGGGTGGTGTCGGCGCCGATGACCAGCGCGACGTCGCAAAAGCCGGCCAGAATCTGCGCGCGGGCACTCTGCAGCGCTTGCGAGCCGCTGGCGCAGGCGGCATAGCTCGAGCTGACGGGTACGCCGTTCCAGCCCAACTTCTGGGCGAATGTCGCCCCGGCCACGAATCCGGGATATCCATTGCGAATGGTGTCGGCACCGGCTACCAGCTGGACTTGACGCCAGTCCAGTCCAGCCTCCGCGAGCGCGGCTCGGGCGGCCACCACGCCGTACTCGGTGAAGTCGCGGCCCCACTTGCCCCACGGATGCATGCCCGCACCCAGGATGTAGACCGATTCGGCCATCAGTGGACCTTCCAGGCGTGAACGATGCGCTCGACACCGTCGTCGTCGACGTAGAGCGGCATGGTGGCCAGTTCCATCTTCATGCCGACTCTCAGGTCGGCGGCCAGCGTGCCTGCAACGACCTTGCCCAGCACGATCAGACCCTCATCGGCCAGTTCCACGGCGGCAACGGCAAACGGCTCGAACGGGTCGGGCGAGGGGTAGGGCGGTGGCGGCGCATACCGGTTCTCGGTATAGCTCCATAACCGGCCCCGGCGTGAGAGCGGCACCCGCGCCAGCTGGTCACCGCAGCACCCGGGATTGGGGCAGTTGGTGGTGCGAGGCGGAAACACGTAGGTGCCGCACTCGTCACATCTGCCGCCGATCAGATAGGGGTCCCCAGACTCGTCGATGGCAAACCATCCGTCGACCGCAGGTTGCATCGCGAGTCCAGAGTGTGACACGCGGGTCAGCCTACCCAGTACCGCCACAAAACTGAAACGTGTTCCATTTCTGCCGGGCCGGGGCCGGGCCACCTGTCGCCACCGGTGCTTAGAGTGAAGGGCGTGAGCCCAGTCAAGACCGCGTCGGACAGCAAGGCCGGCCGGACAGCAGAGACCGTCGAGAAACCCACTCTGATGCTTCTGGACGGCAATTCGCTGGCTTTCCGCGCGTTCTATGCCTTGCCCGCAGAGAACTTCAGGACTCAGGGCGGACTGACCACCAATGCGGTCTACGGCTTCACCGCCATGCTGATCAATCTGTTGCGGGACGAGCAGCCCAGTCACATCGCCGCCGCCTTCGATGTGTCCAGGCAGACGTTCCGGTTGGCGAAGTATCCGGACTACAAGGCCGGCCGGTCTGCGACACCCGATGAATTCCGCGGCCAGATCGACATCACGAAGGAAGTACTGGGTGCGCTGGGCATAGAGGTTCTCGCGGAGGCCGGCTACGAAGCAGACGATGTGATTGCCACGTTGGCCACCCAGGCGCAGAACCAGGGTTTCCGGGTGCTGGTGGTCAGCGGGGACCGCGACTCGCTGCAGCTGGTCAGCGACGACGTCACGGTTCTCTATCCACGCAAAGGTGTCAGCGAGCTGACCCGATTCACTCCCGAGGCGGTATTGGACAAGTACGGTCTCACCCCATCGCAGTATCCCGATTTCGCTGCGCTGCGCGGTGACCCCAGCGACAACCTGCCGGGCATTCCGGGCGTGGGGGAGAAGACCGCGACCAAGTGGATCGCCGAATACGGTTCGCTGCAGTCGCTCGTCGACAACGCGGACAAAGTCAAGGGCAAGGTGGGCGATTCGTTGCGTGCCAACCTGTCCAGCGTCGTGCTCAATCGCGAGCTCACCGATCTGGTCAAGGATGTGCCGCTGGCGCAGACCCCCGAGACGTTGCGGATGCAGTCCTGGGATCGCGATCAGATACACCGGCTGTTCGACGACCTCGAGTTCCGGGTGCTGCGGGACCGGCTGTTCGACACGCTGGCATCAGCGGACCCCGAGGTCGACGAGGGGTTCGAGGTGCGGGGTGGAGCACTGGAATCGGGAACGCTGGCGGCGTGGCTGGCCGAACACAGCGACGGTCAGCGGTTCGGAGTGGCTGTGCTGGGCAGTCACCTGGCTTTCGACAGCGATGCGACCGCGGTGGCAATCGTGGCCGCCGACGGCGATGGCCGCTACCTCGACACCGCGGGGTTGGATCCGGCCGACGAGGCCGCCCTGGCCTCGTGGTTCGCCGATCCGGACGCGTCGAAAGTACTGCACGAGGCCAAGCTGGCGATGCACGACCTCCAGGGCCGTGGCTGGACGTTGGCCGGGGTCAGCTCGGACACGGCGCTGGCCGCCTACCTCGTCCGGCCCGGACAGCGCAGCTTCGCGCTCGATGACCTTTCCCTGCGCTACCTGAAACGCGAACTGCGGGCGGATAGCTATGAGGAACAACAACTTTCACTGCTCGACGACTGTCTGAACGAGCCGGGAGGCATCGACGACCAAGCGGTGCAGACATTGCTGCTGCGGGCCGGCGCGGTCAAGGACCTCGCCGATGCGCTCGATGACGAGTTGGCGCGGATCGATTCATCTGCCCTGCTGGGCAGCATCGAGCTACCGGTGCAAAGGGTGCTCGCTCAGCTGGAGGAGGTGGGCATCGCGGTGGATCTGCCCCGGCTCTCGGAGCTGCAGAGTGAGTTCGCCAGCCAGATCCGTGATGCCGCCGAGGCTGCTTTCGCGGTCATCGGCAAGCAGATCAACCTCGGGTCGCCGAAGCAGCTCCAGGTCGTATTGTTCGACGAGTTGGAGATGCCAAAGACCAAGCGCACCAAAACCGGCTACACCACCGACGCGGACGCGCTGCAGACACTGTTCGACAAGACCGGGCACCCGTTCCTGCAGTATTTGCTGGCGCACCGTGATGCCACCCGGCTCAAGGTGACGGTGGACGGGTTGCTGAACGCGGTTGCGTCCGATGGACGCATACATACGACGTTCAACCAGACGATCGCGGCGACCGGGCGACTGTCGTCCACGGAACCCAACCTGCAGAACATCCCCATCCGCACCGAGGCTGGACGGCGAATCCGCGACACCTTCGTGGTGGGCAAGGGCTATGCGGAGTTGATGACAGCCGACTACAGCCAGATCGAGATGCGGATCATGGCGCACCTGTCGAAGGACCAGGGCCTCATCGAAGCGTTCAACACGGGCGAGGATCTGCACTCGTTCGTCGCGTCTCGCGCGTTCTCGGTGCCCATCGACGAGGTCACCCCCGACCTTCGGCGTCGGGTCAAAGCCATGTCGTACGGGCTGGCCTACGGATTGAGCGCCTACGGCCTGGCCGCGCAGCTGAAGATCTCCACCGAAGAGGCGAAGGTGCAGATGGAACAGTACTTCGACCGGTTCGGCGGAGTGCGTGACTACCTGCGTGACGTCGTCGATCAGGCTCGCAAGGACGGCTACACCTCGACTGTGTTCGGCCGGCGGCGCTACCTGCCCGAATTGGACAGTGCCAATCGCAATGTCCGCGAGGCCGCCGAACGCGCCGCCCTCAACGCGCCGATCCAGGGCAGTGCCGCCGACATCATCAAGGTCGCGATGATCAACGTCGACCGGGCGATCGCAGCGGCCGGGTTGGCCTCACGCATGTTGCTGCAGGTCCACGATGAGCTGCTCTTCGAGGTCGCCGACGGTGAGCATGGCGTCCTCGATGCGTTGGTGCGCGAGCACATGGGCAACGCCTACCCGCTCGATGTGCCGCTGGAGGTCTCGGTCGGTTACGGCCGCAGCTGGGATTCGGCGGCGCACTGACCGGATCACCAGGCGCGGTAGCCCGCCATCGCCGCCAACGCCGGCGCGGATCTCCGGGCTGCATACACCCCGTACGTCTCCTCATTGAGCAGCGCCGCCACCCGGCGGTCACCGAAACCGCGGTCGATGCGATCGCGCACGAACGCCAACTCGACGACCCGATGAGCGAATGTCCGCACGGACTTCCCGGCCTGCTCCCCGCCGAACCGCGTCGCCTCGGCGACGGCCATCCGGCGCGTCCGAATCGACCCCAGCCAGGTCGCCTCGTTGGGCGTTACCACGCCCGCGGCCACCATGCCGGGCAGTTTGGCGGCCACCAGCCGCTGTTCGCGGCGCCGACTGTAGACCGCGAGCGTGATCGTAAGCCCGAAAATCGGCATCATCCAGAACACGTACAAGGCGAAGTAGGCCTCCGCGCCCAGCAGGGAAGAACCGTTCCACATGGCGTGCAATGCCACCGCACCGCCGTAGCCCAGCAGGATGCATCCGGTTTTGGCGATTCCGCTTCGCTGGTGCAGCGCGAACCATACGCCGACGGCGAACAGCGTGGTGAACAGGGAATGGGCGAAGGGGGCCATGATCAGCCGCAGCGCGGCGGTGACCAGAGAGTCGGACAGCGAATCGCCGTTGGCGATGTAAAGGATGTCCTCCAGCCAGGCGAAACCCGCCCCGACCAGCCCCGCGTACACCAGACAGTCGGTCAACGAGTTCAATTCGTTGCGACGGGCGCCGGTCATCATGAGCAGCAGAAACAGGCCCTTGGCCGCCTCTTCGGTGACCGGAGCACCGATGACGAGCGTGACCGGGGTGGTGACCGCCCCGGCGGCGTTTCCGGTAGCGGGGGTGAGCCACGCTTCGAGGACGACCTGCAGAACCGCCGCGATGACGACCGCCGCCGACGTGCCCCAGACGAACGCGAAGACCAGCAAGCGCGGGGGCTCGGGCTCCCACCTGTCGAGCCACAGGTAGGCCAGTACCACGAGCGTCATCGCAATGCTGGACAGCACGAAGCCGACAGCCGTACCGGCAGGATTGAGCGCCGTCAGCCCGATGACGATGAGACCCGCGACGGTGCCCAAAGCGATGATCACGCCCAGCGGTGCTCCGGCCTTTCGGACGCGACGCACGAACGGCCCTGGGAAGGCAGGGGACTGCCCGAATGCTCCGGCCGACGACACTAGAGCAGGGTAGCCGCTAGCGGGAGCTAGTTTGTCCTGCGTGTACCCAGTCGAGTAACCTCTCGGAGTACCTGTGCGTGCGATTCGCGGGTATCACCACGAAAACAACAATTGTCCCTACGATCACACCTGTCCGGAGCAACCCACCACATGCCAAGTCCCTCCGTCACCTCGCCGCAAGTAGCCCTTAACGACATCGGCTCGGCCGAGGATTTTCTCGCTGCCATCGACAAGACCATCAAATACTTCAACGATGGCGACATCGTCGAAGGGACCATCGTCAAGGTTGACCGTGACGAAGTCCTGCTCGATATCGGGTACAAGACCGAAGGTGTCATTCCGTCCCGTGAGCTCTCCATCAAGCACGACGTCGACCCCAGTGAGGTTGTGTCCGTCGGCGATGAGGTTGAAGCTCTGGTCCTCACCAAGGAGGACAAAGAAGGTCGTCTGATCCTGTCCAAGAAGCGCGCCCAGTACGAGCGCGCCTGGGGCACCATCGAAGCGAAGAAAGAGGCCGACGAGCATGTCACCGGCACCGTCATCGAGGTCGTCAAGGGCGGCCTGATCCTGGATATCGGCCTGCGAGGCTTCCTGCCCGCATCACTGGTCGAAATGCGTCGGGTCCGCGATCTGCAACCGTACATCGGCAAGGAGATCGAGGCGAAGATCATCGAGCTGGACAAGAATCGCAACAATGTGGTCCTGTCCCGGCGTGCCTGGCTGGAGCAGACCCAGTCAGAGGTGCGCAGCGAGTTCTTGAACCAACTGACCAAGGGCGCCGTCCGCAAAGGTGTGGTGTCCTCGATCGTCAACTTCGGTGCGTTCGTCGATCTCGGTGGCGTCGATGGCCTGGTGCACGTGTCCGAGCTGTCCTGGAAGCACATCGATCATCCGTCTGAGGTCGTCAACGTCGGTGACGAGGTCACCGTCGAGGTTCTCGACGTCGATATGGACCGCGAGCGGGTTTCGCTGTCATTGAAGGCGACTCAGGAAGATCCGTGGCGGCATTTCGCGCGCACCCATGCGATCGGTCAGATTGTGCCGGGCAAGGTCACCAAGCTGGTACCTTTCGGCGCTTTCGTCCGCGTCGAAGAGGGCATCGAGGGCCTGGTGCACATCTCGGAGCTTTCCGAGCGTCACGTCGAGGTTCCCGACCAGGTAGTCCAGGTCGGCGACGACGCGATGGTCAAGGTCATCGACATCGACCTGGAGCGCCGCCGTATCTCGCTGAGCCTCAAGCAGGCCAACGAGGACTACAGCGAAGACTTCGAAGCGTGGAAGTACGGTATGGCCGACAGCTACGACGACCAGGGCAATTACATCTTCCCCGAGGGCTTCGACGCGGAAACCAACGAGTGGCTTGACGGCTTCGACAAGCAACGTGACGAGTGGGAGGCACGCTACGCCGAGGCGGAGCGTCGCCACAAGATGCATACCGCGCAGATGGAGAAGTTTGCCGCTGCCGAAGCGGATGAAGCTGCCGCACCTGCACCCACCGGTTCGCCGAGTTCCGAAGAGCCGTCTGCGGGCGGATCGCTCGCCAGCGACGAGCAGCTTGCCGCGCTGCGGGAAAAGCTCGCAGGTAACGCGTAGTACGTGTGCATCTCCCCGCGAGTGTGAAGCTGCCTTGATTGGTGCGATGCTGCGCATTGGGTTGACCGGGGGAATCGGGGCGGGCAAGTCCACGGTGGCTGCCACCTTCAGTGAGCTCGGAGGCATCGTCGTCGACGGCGATGTGATCGCCCGGGAGGTCGTGGAACCGGGTACCGAGGGTCTGGCCAGCCTGGTCGAGGCTTTCGGCGACGGTATTCTGCTTCCCGCCGGGGCGCTTAATCGGCCCGCGCTGGCGGCCATCGCCTTCAGTGATGAGCAGAAGCGCATGACGCTGAACTCGATAGTCCATCCTCTTGTGGCGCAACGGCGTTCGGAACTGATCGCCAACGCGAAAGAGGCCGCGGCGAACCCGGTGATCGTCGAGGACATACCGCTGCTCGTCGAATCGCAGATGGCGGCGATGTTTCCGTTGGTCGTGATCGTCCATGCCGACACCGAAACGAGGGTGGCGCGACTCGTCCGGCACCGCGGCTTCAGCGAGGAGGACGCGAGGGCGCGGGTCGCCGCGCAGGCCAGCGAGGAGCAGCGGCGAGCGGTCGCCGATGTCTGGCTGGACAACACCGGCAGCACTGCAGAACTCGTCGGGCGGGCCCGCGTGCTGTGGCACGAGCGTATCCAGCCGTTCGCCCACAACCTGCGGGCCGGTCGGGCGGTGCGTTCCGAGCCGCGTCTGGTGCCCCCCGATCCTCAGTGGCCAGCTCAGGCCGCGCGGATTCTGGCGCGGCTGCGGACCGCGTGTGGCCACCGAGCATTGCGGACCGACCACATCGGTTCCACCGCGATTCCTGGAATGCAGGCCAAGAACATCATCGATATTCAAGTCACAGTTCCCTCGCTCGAGGCCGCCGACGAGCTGGGTCCCGCGCTGTTGGAGGCCGGATACCCCCGGACGTCCATCACTCGCGACGTCAGCAAGCCCGATGGACGTAGCACCGTCGCTGAGTTCAACCACGTAGACGGCGAATCACTGTGGTCGAAGCGGCTGTACTGCTCGGCGGATCCCGGTCGGCCGACCAATGTCCATGTCCGGGTGAACGGCTGGCCCGGTCAGCAGTTCGCGTTGTTGTTCGTCGACTGGCTGACCGCCAGCCCGCAGGCCCGGTCGGAATATCTGACGCTCAAGCGACAGGCGGCCGGGCAGGGACCGGTGAGCATGGGCGCGTACGCCGACGCCAAGGAGCCGTGGTTCCTGGATTCCTATCGCAGGGCGTGGGAGTGGGCAGACACCACGGGCTGGCGCCCGAGCGGTTAAACCGGTGGGGGCGGAGTCGGGACGGGCGGGCCGACATCCACCGGAACGCTGTTGGCGATACCGCTCACTGGAACTTGGCAGGTCAGCGCGCCGAAATTGGGGTCGTCCCGCTGCGGGGTGGCCCGCGGGCCGATGAAATCGTCGGCCTGTGCGACCAGGGCGTCGTCTACCAGGATCTCGCAGTGCAGGTTCGCTGTATACGGCCATTCGATCGAGACTCGCACGTTGGCGATCTCAGATGCCGGAAGCACGGTGTTGGCCTCGAACACCCGACCCGGGATCATTGTCGGTTCGGCGACCTGCAGCTGGTCGCCCTCGGCGCGATAGGTGATCCGCGCACCGCGCGACACCCCGTCCACGCGGGCCCGGTAAACGACGTTGTGCAGCAGCTCCGGCTCCGGAGCCGGCGTCTCGAGCTGAGGCTGAGGATCGGGATCGGCGAGCGCGGTCGAAACGGACACCGGCAAACCGGCCAGTGCCCCGGCGAGTGCCATTGACGCGGCCCCGATGCCCGCGCAAGCCCTTCGTGTCCGTCTGTTCATCCGCACAGGACAGATTCTAGGTCCCACGCCAAGCCAAGGCCATGCCAATGCTTTCCAGCCAGTGGTGCAGATCGTAGTCGTGCCTGGTCAGAGCCTCGACGGTGGCGATTGCGGTGTGGATGGCGCGCTCGCCACGCTCGGGGCTGAGTAGGCCGAGCGCTACCGCTGAGCACAGCTCGCCGACGTCGGTGATCTGCACCCCGGTGCCGGTGCGAAGGACCAGGTCGAGGTAGTAATCCGTGCCCTGCCAGCTGGTCGGTCCCGGCTGGTACTCGCCGACGTCGAGGTAGTAATCCTGGTCACGTTCGTGGCCCGGGTTGAAGTGGAACACCGTCACGCGAAGGCCCAACGAGGGCAGTAACCACGATTCGATGTAGTGAAACTGCTCGCGCCCGGGAGTGGGCCGGGCCATGTAGAGCCCCCACGGCCGGACGGTGTAGACGTCCACGGCTCGGACGATGCCTTTGGGGTCGGTGTTGGTGTTGGCCGCGAGGTCGAAGGTTTCGTGCTTGGGAGGATGGATGCTGACCAGGATATGTCCTACGCAGGTTCTAGGCTGGGGTGTATGGCTTTCGCGACCGAAGACCCCGTACTCGCGCACTCTGAGTACCGCGCCATGGACGAGATCGTTCGTGAAGGCGGTCGCTTCGAGGTCGTGAGTGAGTTCGAGCCCGCCGGTGATCAACCGGCCGCGATCGAGGATCTGGCACGCCGGATCCGAGCGGGGGAGCGCGACGTAGTCCTGCTCGGTGCCACCGGCACCGGAAAATCGGCGACCACGGCATGGCTGATCGAGCGCCTTCAACGACCAACCTTGGTGATGGCGCCGAACAAGACCCTGGCCGCCCAGCTGGCCAATGAGCTTCGGGAGATGTTGCCGCACAACGCCGTCGAGTACTTCGTGTCCTATTACGATTACTACCAGCCAGAGGCGTACATCGCTCAGACGGATACCTACATCGAGAAGGACAGCTCGATCAACGACGATGTGGAACGGCTGCGCCACTCGGCCACTTCAAGCCTGCTGTCACGCCGTGACGTCGTGGTGGTGGCGTCGGTTTCCTGCATTTACGGCCTCGGCACCCCGCAGTCCTACCTGGACCGTTCCGTCGAACTCAGCGTCGGAGACGAGGTTCCCCGCGACGCACTACTCCGCCTGCTGGTCGACGTTCAGTACAACCGCAACGACATGGCGTTCACCCGCGGTTCGTTCCGGGTCCGCGGTGACACCGTCGAGATCATTCCGTCCTACGAGGAACTCGCGGTCCGCATCGAGTTCTTCGGAGACGAGGTGGAGGCACTGTATTACCTGCACCCATTGACCGGCGACATCATCCGGAAGGTCGATTCGCTGCGCATTTTTCCGGCCACACACTACGTCGCGGGTCCCGAGCGGATGGCGCACGCGATCTCGACCATCGAGTCCGAACTCGAGGAGCGGTTGGCCGAGTTGGAGCGTCAAGGCAAGCTGCTGGAGGCCCAACGGCTGCGGATGCGTACCAACTACGACATCGAGATGATGCGCCAGGTCGGATTCTGTTCCGGAATTGAGAACTATTCGCGCCATATCGACGGACGTCCCGCTGGATCGGCACCGGCCACCCTGCTCGACTACTTTCCCGAGGATTTCCTGCTCGTCATCGATGAGTCGCATGTCACCGTGCCGCAGATCGGCGGGATGTACGAGGGGGACATGTCGCGCAAACGCAACCTGGTGGAGTTCGGCTTCCGCCTTCCGTCCGCAGTCGACAACCGGCCGCTGACGTGGGAGGAGTTCGCTGACCGTATCGGCCAGACGGTGTATCTGTCGGCCACCCCGGGGGCATTCGAACTGAGTCAGGCCGGCGGCGAGTTCGTCGAGCAGGTGATTCGGCCCACCGGCCTGGTCGACCCCCAGGTCGTGGTCAAGCCCACAAAGGGGCAGATCGATGATCTGATCGGGGAGATCCGCAAACGCACCCAATGCAACGAGCGCGTGCTGGTCACCACGCTGACGAAGAAGATGGCCGAAGACCTCACCGACTACCTGCTGGAGATGGGGATACGGGTTCGCTACCTGCACTCCGAGGTGGATACGTTGCGCCGGGTGGAGCTGCTGCGCCAATTGCGCCTGGGGGAGTACGACGTTCTGGTCGGAATCAACCTTCTGCGTGAGGGTCTCGACCTTCCCGAGGTATCACTGGTGGCCATCCTGGACGCGGACAAGGAAGGCTTCCTGCGCTCACCGCGCAGCCTGATCCAGACCATCGGTCGGGCGGCGCGCAACGTGTCGGGCGAGGTGCACATGTACGCCGACACCGTGACCGACTCGATGAAACAGGCGATCGACGAGACGGAACGGCGGCGCACCAAACAGATCGCCTTCAACGCCGAACACGGTATCGACCCGAAACCGTTGCGCAAGAAGATCGCTGACATCCTCGATCAGGTCTACCGCGAGGCTGACGACACCGAGGCCGCCGAGGCCGTTGCAGTCGTTGGTTCCGGCCGCAACGCGTCGCGGGGCAGGCGTGCGCAAGGTGAGCCCGGCCGTGCGGTGAGTGCCGGTGTCGTCGAGGGCCGCGATGCTTCCACCATGCCGCGTGCCGAGTTGGCCGACCTCATCAAGGAGCTCACCGCGCAGATGATGGCGGCTGCGCGGGATCTCCAGTTCGAGTTGGCTGCCCGTATCCGGGACGAAATCGCAGACCTGAAAAAGGAACTCCGCGGAATGGACGCTGCCGGTCTCCAGTGACTTGATCGCGTGTAGCCCGCGTCACGTTGTCGTCGGCATAGTGATCTTGCCTGCGCTGGCGGTGCCGTTTCCTGGGCAAACGCCATTCCGGTGCGGTGATTCGTACCCGTGTTCGGTTGATGCCGGGTTAGTGTCTGTGGCGTTGCAATCGACGCTGGGAGGATATGGATGAGCGCCTATCAAACCGTGGTGGTTGGTACGGACGGGTCAGACTCGTCGTTTCGTGCCGTCGACCGCGCTGGACAGATCGCCGCCGCGGCCAATGCGAAGATCATCGTCGCAACGGCCTATTTCCCGCAGAGCGAGGATAAGGGCGCCGCTGACATACTCAAGGACGAGGCCTACAAGGTGTCGGGAAACGCCCCGATATTCGAGATCCTGCGCGATGCGCGAGATCGCGCGAAGGCTGCGGGCGCCCAGGAAGTCGAAGAGAGGGCGATCGTCGGGGCCCCCGTTGATGCGCTTGTCGACCTGGCCGAGGAAGTCGGCGCCGACCTGCTGGTGGTAGGAAACGTCGGGCTGAGCACCATCGCCGGGCGACTGCTCGGGTCGGTGCCGGCCAATGTCGCGCGGCGGTCTAAGTCCGACGTGCTGATCGTGCACACCTCGTGAACTGAGACGCTGAACATCCGGGCGGGTTCCTGACCTCTTCGTGATGAAGCTGTAGCTTTCGGTCCGCCTGTCACCCTGCGCCAGAGGGCGGCTGCGGGGCTACTGTCTTCCGCCATGGGTAGCTATGTGATGCTGGCGGGGATAGTCATCTCCCTGCTGCTGGGTTCGTTGTTGGTAACTCGGCGCGTTCTGGGTTCCGTTGTGCGGTGCGGGTTTTGCGATCATCGCGTAATGCCGTGGGCGGTAGGACGTGACACCTTCACGTGCAGGCCGTGCAAGAAGACCCTGCCCCGTCGGCTGGCGTATCCAACCCCTGCTCTGGAATTCACGACCGCAGCGCCCCTTGTGCTGGAGCCAGCGGGGCGGCACCGAAAGGCCGGTTAGCGAGGGCAGCGCATTGTGCGCTGGATCGCCGCATTGAGCACATCCCGTGCCTCCTGGGGCAACATGTGTCCGGCATCGGGGATATGCACGTGCTGGGCGCCGGGGATCCCCGCCGCCAGATCAAGCCCGTGTGCCGGGGGTGTCAATGGATCGATTCCCCCGCTGACCACGACGGTCCGTGCCTGAATCGACGCCAGTGCGGCGTACTGGTCATAGGCGCGCAGGCTGGGCAGAAACCCTACTGCCGTGGGCACCGAGGTGCTGGCCAACGCCGCCGCGGCGACCGCCGCCGCGGTAGCCGACCGGGCACTGCGCCGCCAACGTCCCAACGTCGCGCACACCGGGCCGGCCATCGCCCGAACCGCCTGTTCCGGCGAGCGCTCGACGAGGCCGAACAGCGCCGCGGTCGCCGGCGTTGCCAACAACTTCCCCAAGCCGCGTTCGGAAAGCCTGCCGGCCGCTGTGGCCGCCAAGACCAACCCGTGCGGATCCACCGGACGATCAGCCCGGAAACGACCAAGGTACGCCAGTGCCGTCATGCCCCCCATCGAATGCCCGACCAGGGTGACCCGCCCGCCAACCTTGGCGGCGGCGAGCACCTGCGCCAGGTCTTCGGCTAGCCGGTCGATCCGATAGGTCCGCATGGGTGCGTGCCCAGACTGGCCGTGACCGCGGTGGTCATAGCTGATCACCCGCACGGAATTCCCGAACGTTCCTGCGAGATAGGAGATCTGGTACGCCCACGAGGCCGAGGTGAGGCAGAAGCCGTGCAGAAACACAACGGTGCGTTTCGCCGTCGGCGGACCGGTGTCACGAACCGCCAGGGTTACGTCGTCATCGGTCATGAGGCGCAACTGCTGAGCGTTGGTGGTCGTGTCGATCATCACCGCACCTCACCGTCCGTGCCCCGACCTACAGACGGGCGAACACGTTCTCAGGCTAGCAAACTTTTTCTCTCCGGTTGAGCTTTCCTGAGGGGGCATCGCGCAGGGGTTTGAATCCACTGGCGCCGACCGCATAGCAACGGTCGAAAGACGTCCAAGGACGTTTATAAGAAGTGTTAAAGACAATAAATTTGGGTTAATGGGGATGTTTTAGCAACTGCTATTGCGAGACGCCGCATCGCCTAAACCATCGGAGCTCCTGCGGCCGATCCCCTTAGCCAGCTAACTGTGAAGGCGGCTCGCTGCGTGGCGCGGGCCGGCCATGCTCAACCGGTGAACTTGCCGCTGCGGATGCGATCGGCCTCCATGAGGGCGAGTTCCTGGGCGGCAGGGATCACTATCTCCTGATCGGGCACGAAATCGACCGCGTCGGAGCGGTCCGGGTAGGGGACGGCGTTGAGTATCACGCGCATCGCGTTCAGCCGGGCCCGGTGCTTGTCCTCCGAGCGCACGATGGTCCAGGGGGCGTCGGCCGTGCTGGTGCGCCGCAGCATCTGGTATTTGGCATCGGTGAAGTCGTCCCAGTGCTCCTGGGCTTGGACGTCGATCTCGCTGAGCTTCCACTGGCGCAGGGGATCGTCGCGGCGGCGTTCGAAACGGCGGGCCTGCTCCTCCTTGGTGACGCTGAAGTAGAGCTTGACCAGGATGGTTCCCTGGCGGACCAGGTCCTTCTCGAAGCCCACCACACCGCGCAGGAAGTTGCGGTGCTCCTCCTCGGTGCAGAAGCCGAAAACCGGCTCCACCATTGCCCGGTTGTACCAGGATCGGTCAAACAAGACCATCTCCCCACCAGAGGGAAACTGGGCTACGTACCGTTGGAAATACCACTGGGTACGCTGTTCGGCGGTGGGCTTCCCGAGGGCCACGACACGATAGTGTTTCTCGTTCATGTAGCGGGTGACACGTCGGATGGTTCCGCCCTTGCCGGCGGCGTCTCGGCCCTCGAAAAGGACGATCATTCGGCGGTCCTCGTCTTCGAGGTACCGCTGGAGCTTCAGCAGCTCCACCTGAAAGGGCTTGAGTTCTTCATCCTGACGGACTTTGCGCGGAACGGCCATGCCGATGATTCTCCACGATGCCGCTGCAGGTGGGGTCCACCGGTACCGAACGCGGCCCCGTGTCTGCGTCGCGGGCTGAGGTGCCGCTTACATCGACGCCCACGCCGTGCGCAAGGCCTCGGCGCCGACAAAATGCGGATCTCATCCGTCGGTTCGACTCCTTTCGCGCCGCGGCACGATCAGGCACCGACGTAGATCCCGGTCGAGGCGGGCTAGGGCCAGCGACTGTGCTCCTGTCCAGTTGCGAAACCGCAGCAAGGACGACACGTCTCGGCAGGGTTGCTACATCCGTCGAGTGTGCGGGATTTCAGGCGGGACCGCCGGTGCCGCCGGTACCGCCGGTACCGCCGGTGCCACCAGAAGCAGATCCGCCGGTTCCACCAGTTCCGCCGGTGCCCCCGCTGCCGGAGCCGCCATCTGCGCCGTTGCCGCCGTCACCGCCGAGGCTGGTTCCGGCGCCGTTTCCGCCGTTTCCGCCGTTTCCGCCGTTTCCGCCGTTTCCGCCGTTTCCGTCGGCGCCGTCACCGCCGGCACCACCGTTACCACCGGCACGACCGTTGCTGAAGGTAAGGGAGCCGTCACCGCCGTCACCGCCCCTGCCGCCGGCACCGCCCGCGCCGCCGGCGGTGTCGCCGTCACCGCCGGCACCACCATCGCCGCCGAGACCTCCGGAGCTGTCAAGAGTGGAGTTGTCACCGGCGTTTCCACCGGCAGCACCCGCGCCGCCATCCCCGCCGGCTCCGCTAGTGCTGTTTCCGCCGATACCGCCGGCACCGCCGTCGCCGCCGACGCTGTTACCACTGGCCCTGTCGCCCGCATTGCC